>NZ_JBFJYW010000317.1:0-4298 GCF_041622395.1 Pontiella sp.
GCGTGTTCTTGGCGGCGTTTTCTTCCTGGTGGATGCGCTCGAGGGTGAAGGTTTTCATGGTGCCCTCGACCTCGACGGTCACCGCACCGCCTAGGCACAGCGGCTCGTCGGCCTGCGTGATCTGGTAGTTTTTGGCCATGTCGGGGTAGAAATAGTTTTTGCGGTCCCATTTGCTGTAGGGGTTGATTTCGCAACCCAGCAACAGTCCGGCCTTGCAGATCAGCTCGATGGCCTTTTCGTTCATGACCGGCAGTGCCCCGGGATAGCCGAGACAGGTCGGGCAGACGTGGGTGTTGGGTTCCGCGCCGTATTCATATTTGCAGCCGCAGAACATCTTGGTGTTCGTCTTCTGCATGATGTGCGTTTCAAGGCCGATGGTTGCTTCGTATTCCATGATGAGTGATCCGTGATTCGTGATGGTTAGAGGGCCGGACGGGATTTGTGCCAGTCGGTGGTTTGCTCGTAGGCGTGGCCGACCTTGAGGATGGTATCCTCCTGGAACGCGTCGCCGATGATCTGCATCCCGATCGGCATGCCGTTGGAGGCAAAGCCGCACGGCAACGACAGCGCGCAGTTGCCCGCGAGGTTGATCGGCGTGGTGAGGATGTCGTCGAGGTACATCTTCAGCGGATCGGCGGTCTTCTCGCCCTTCAGATAGGCCGGCGTCGGCGTGACGGGCGAAAGGATGGCATCGCACTGCTCGAACGCTTTGGTGAAGTCGTCGCGGATGAGGGTGCGGACTTTCTGCGCCTTTTTGTAGTAGGCATCGTAGTAGCCGCTGCTCAGCACGTAGGTGCCGAGGATGATGCGGCGCTTCACCTCGGGACCGAACCCGGCGGCGCGGGTCTTGCCGTAGAGCTCGGCGGGGTCCTTGCCGTCGAGGCGCATGCCGTAGCGGATGCCGTCGAAACGCGCCAGGTTGGCCGAAGCCTCGGCGGTGGCGATGATGTAATAGACGGCGATGGCATACTTGGCATTCGGCAGGCTGACGTCGACAATCTCGGCCCCGAGGCTGCGGCAGTGTTCGACGGCGGCGCGCACGGCTTTTTCAACTTCCGGGTCCATGCCTTCCACGAAATATTCCTTTGGCAGTCCCAGTTTCATTCCGGCCAGCGAGGGGTCGGCCGGCAGGTTCGCGGCAAAGGCGGGCACCTCCATTTCAATGGAGGAGGAATCCTTTTCGTCGTGCCCGCAGATGGCTTCGAGAATGAGCGCGGAATCCTTGACCGTCTTGGAGATCGGCCCGATCTGGTCGAGCGATGAGGCGAAGGCGGTCAGGCCCAAGCGCGAAACGCGGCCATAGGTCGGCTTGACGCCGACGCAGCCGCAGAAGGCGGCGGGCTGGCGGATCGAACCGCCCGTATCGGACCCGAGCGAAACGATCGCCTCGTCGGAGGCGACGGAGGCGGCAGAACCGCCGGAAGAGCCGCCGGGTACGCGGTCGAGGTCCCACGGATTGGAGGTTTTGCCCAGCGCCGCGTTTTCGGTGCTCGAGCCCATGGCGAACTCGTCCATGTTGACGCGCCCGAGCAGTACCGCCCCGACGCTGCGGAGCTTGGCGATGACCGTGGCATCGTACGGCGCGGTGTATCCTTCGAGGATTTTCGACGAGCAGGTGCAGGGTTGCCCCTTCACGTTGAGCAGGTCCTTGATCGCCACGGGAATGCCGAGCATCGGATTGCGCTCGCCCGCCGCGCGGCGCTCGTCGGCCGCCTTCGCTTGCGCCAGCGCATCCGCGCGGTCGAGGGTCAGATAGGCCCCGACTTTTGCGTCGGTGGCATCGATGGCCGCCAAAACATCGTTTACGATATCGACCGAAGTGCAGTCTCCCGCGGCCAGCTTCTCCGCGAGTTCGGAAATCGTCAGTTTATTTAAATCAGCCATGGTTTTCCTATTGATCGATGATTTTGGGGACGCGGATCTGGCCGTCGGTGGCGGACGGGGCGTTGGCGACGACGGCATCGTGCGGCAGGCTGGCGCCGAGCTCGTCCTTGCGGAATACGTTGAAGACCGGGATCGCGTGGGCGGTGGGCTCGACGTCGGCGACATCGAGCTCGTTGAGCTGTTCGACATAGTGCAGCACCTGATCGAGCTGCCCTTGGAAGAGCGCCTTTTCTTCGTCGGTCAGGTCGATGCACGCAAGTTTTGCGACATAGCCGACATCTATTCCTTCATGGGTTCCGGACATTTGATTACCTCGGTTTCAAAAAATAAAGCCCGCAGTATAAAGAAACCGCGGGCTTGCGCAACTTCCAAGGAATGGAAGATTATTGGCCGTAAGCCTTTTCCCGCATGGAGTCGGTGAGGACGTACGGATAGACGTGCTGGACGAAGTCGATGATGTTGGTTTCGTAGCCGTTGCCCTCGGGCTCGCGGACGCCCTGCACGGCGATGTAGGCCCAGCGATTGGCCTTGCTGCGGACGACGCGGTCCCAGGCCAGCCAAAACATGCGCGAATAGTGCGAGGGCGTCTCGCGGTCCTGCCCCACAAACCAGTAGGCATAGAAGGAATAATAGGGCACGGGCCCATCCGGCGTTTGGAACGTGCGGGAGGCCTTGATGACCCGAACGGTGAGCGGATCGCGCCCTTCGAGCGGGATCTCGAGAGCGTACTCCCCTTCCATGGTGTTGCCCTGCGCCACCAGACAGCGCTGCGGGCGGTGGATGGAGTCGCGGGCGGTGCCCGAAAGGACGATCGAGGTGAACAGGCGCGCACCGACGGCGTTGGTGAAGGCGGACTTCACGAACTCGGTATCTTCCGGCAACTGCTCCTTTTCGGCCCGGGCCATGTTGAACAGCGGGGAGCCGCAATCCGGACAGATGTCGGGGATTTCAAGATCGCTCACATAAAACGACGCATCCTTGTAATCCCTCGCGCACAATTCGGGGTTGTGGCAAAACTTCAATTGGTTTCCGTGCCAGTTCTCGAGGTCGCTGGGGAATTCCATTTTGACGCCGGGAATGAAGTCCAGCTTCACATCCACCGTAAAGGCCAGCGCGAGAATCGACAGCGCCATGAGAACGACGATGGTCAGGAATGGTTTAAATAGGCTTTTTTCCATGATTTGAAAAGCTCCAGGTAGTTGACGTTGAGCAGTTTTCCGAACCCGACCATCAAACTGATCGAAACGGTAAAGAGGACGTAGCCCGACCAGTCATGGTGCAAGCCCGTGCCGAACTGCTGCCCTGCGGTGATCGAGACCAGCGCGATCGAGATGATGCGGCCAATGTTTCCGGCCACGGCGATCGGAATCGAAAAAAGGAACAGCACCCACTTTTTCACGAACGTGCGTTGGGTGAAATAGGCGTATACCGCCGTCAGCGCCGTCATGGCCAGCAGCGAACGCAGGCCCGAGCACGGCGCTTCGACGTTCAGCTGGAAATAGGGCGACATCAGCTGCGTACCGACGCGTTCGCAATCGATGCCCATATCGACGAGCATCGAGTGCGCCATCGTCGTGGCAAGGCGCTGCAAAGGCCCCGACAGCGCATCGAGGAAGTTAAGCGGCACGCAGAAAATGAGATATGCACAGGGGAAAATCAGCAGTTTGGCCACCTTCCACCCGAAGAAATAGTACGGAATGCCCCAGATCAGCAGGATCAGGCTCATCAACGAAATACGCGTCTGCTGCATCTTCGCACCCATCCAATGCATCATCAGCGCCATCACGATCACCACCAACCCAAACTGGCAGACCTGCTTTTTGGCGGCGAAGAACTCTTCGCGCTTGTACCAGATCACGGCAAGGCTCACGAACGGAATCAGGTAGCCGTGCGAATAGTCGGCGCCGAACGACACTTTGTCGCCCCAACGGGAAACCATCCACTTGAAAGCCGACCGGCTGCCAAGGTTGTCGACCGTGTTGCCCATCAGATGGAACAGCACGAAAAGGAGTCCGATAATCACCGAAACGAAGCCGATATTCATCAACTCATTCTTCGAAAGCGCACCCAACCGCCAGCGGTCGCTCCAGATCAATGCTTTGTTGTGCCCGATGTTTTCCATAATAAATCCGCCCATCCGTTGCAAAAACTGCGGGATGTGTAGCACGCGACGGTCCGAAATTCAAGAACGCATCGCAAAACAACCCGCCGCAATCGCGCTAAACCCGTTCAAATCACGGGTTTAAAGCACAGGCCGTCGACGACCTGCATTTTTTCAAAAATTTCGACTTGCAAACAAAACGCCGGCGCATACTATAGGCGCTCCTTTCGAGGAAAACGCGAGCGTAGCTCAGTGGTAGAGCTTCACCTTGCCAAGGTGAATGTCGAGAGTTCGAATCTCTTCGCTCGCTCCA
>NZ_JBFJYW010000318.1:0-4238 GCF_041622395.1 Pontiella sp.
AAATCCTTGAACTCGATGCCGGAGGCATGCACCTGGTCCTCCACCAACTGGAAGCGGCGGACAAATTTCTTGATGTTTTGGTTCAGCAGTTCTTCCGGGTTGTGCCCCAGAAAGCGGCTGACGTTCACCACGGAGAAAAGCAAATCCCCGAGCTCGTCGCGGGTATCTTCCTCGTGCTTCCGACCGATGGCCTCTTTGACTTCATCGATTTCTTCATGCAACTTGGCAAAGACATCGTCGATGTTGTCCCAATCGAATCCGGCACGGGCGGCGCGCTTCTGAATCTGATGCGCTTTCTGGAGCGCCGGCAAATGTTTCGGAATACCGGCAACGATGGATTTCGGCGCTTCGCCCTCGCCCTGTTTTTCGGTCTTCTTGATGGCGTCCCAATTTTGCAGCACCTCGTCCGCATTGGAAACCTCCACCTCACCAAAAACATGCGGATGCCGGCGGATCAGCTTTTCCGAAATCCCTTCGGCCACCCGATCGAAATCAAACTCGCCGGCTTCGGCCGAAATCTGCGCATGAAACACCACCTGCAACAGCAGGTCGCCCAGCTCCTCTTCAAGCGCGGAAGGGTCGCCGCTTTCGATCGCGTCGATCACCTCATACGCCTCCTCGATCAAATCCGACTTCAGCGACTCATGCGTCTGCTTGATATCCCACGGACATCCGTCCGGGGCCCGTAGCTTCCGCATCACCGCCAACAACCGTTCCATCCCCTCGCCTGCCTTTGCCATATCCTGCGCCTCCAATAAAAAAAAGGCACCTCGAAGGTGCCTTTTCGCTTAGGATCACCGATCCTACTGTTGAGCCGTAATGGCCGAAACCAGCGCGGCCTGCTGCTGAAGACCGACAAACTGCTGTTTGTTTTCGCCATCCTTGAGCAGGATCAGCGTCGGAATGGAACGGATGCCGTATTTGGCCGCCAGCTCCGGGTTTTCATCGACATTAACCTTGGCGATGATGGCCTTTTCGCCCACTTCCGCCGCAACTTTCTCGAGGATTGGAGTCTGCATTTTGCAAGGTCCGCACCAAGGTGCCCAGAAGTCAACCAGAACAACGCCACCCTTGGTGGACTCTTCATAGTTACTGCCGCTCAGTTCAATTACGCCTTCTGCCATGTTTTTTCTCCAGTGTTATTTTTGAAATCAGACGGATCATTCCATGTTGCGTTCAAAAATTAAATACCAAACCGCTACCATTTGTTGGAATGGAGCCGTGCTTCGTCGAAGCGGTATTCCGGCGGCAGCACTTCGTTCGGGACGCCCATCGCGAGCAGCGCAAACGGAACGATGGACTCGGGGATTCCGAGTACCTTGCGGCAAAGCGCTTCGCGCTCCGCCAGCGGGTGGACCGCAATCCAAACGCAACCAATGCCGATATCGTGGGCGGCGAGCTGCATATTCTGGGCGGCGCACGAGCAGTCCTGCGGCCAGAACCCCGGATAGATCTCTTTCGACACATCGCAGCACACCAGGACCATGAAGGTCGATTCGGCCAGCATTTCGGTGCCGCCCATTCCGGTGAATTGACGGATCACCTCGGGATCATCCAACGTGACGAAGTGCCACGGTCGCGCATCGGCGGCCGACGGCGCATTCATCGCGGCCTCCAAAATAATCTTGCGTTCCTCCGGGGTTACGGGCTCGTTGGTCCAAGTGCGGATGCTTCGGCGAGTCATCAGGGCTTTGATCGTTTCCATCTGAAATTTCCTTTCGTTGGGCACAAAGATACAATCCCCCCCCGATTGCGCAACGGGTTTTCACGGGAAAGTCAGACGGCAAGCACGCACTTGAGGTCTTCTTCGTAGGCGTCGACGATTTCCGGCACCTCGTTTTCCAGCTCCACCAACCGGTGGCGGATGGCGACCCGCCGGGTCCATTCGGTGCCCGGCGCATGGAATTCATGGACGAGCAACTCCACTTCGGCGCGGATATCCCGGGGGATCCGATCCCTCGCGCACCCGGCGGGAAACGAGTGGCATAGCCGCTCGAAATCCAACCAGCGATACCCGACATGGCGCAACCCGGCCAGCACAACCAACGAGCAACACGCCAGAATGATCTCGCCCACGCCGCGCCGGGCCAAAGCGATTACGCAGGAAAACAAGTAGACGACGAAAAGGAGGACATAGAGGAGAAATAGCAGGCGTTTCACCATTTCCATGGGACTGTTCAAATCACGACACACGGTACGCGCTCCGTTTCAACACGTGAATCATCCACCCGACCCAAGATTCTGTCCACAATCATTTTGCATCAAAACCTCCGCTCCACTACTCTCCCGCGCCATGTATAAAAAGAAACAGATGGTGGAGGTCGAGATCATCGACCTAGGCGACAAAAACCAGAGCTTCGGACGGCTCGAGGACGGCATTTCCATATTCGTGCAGGGACCGGCCGCAGTCGGCGACACGGTGAAAGCCGAGATTTTCAAGGTAAAGAAAAAATACCTGGTCGCCCGCATGTGCGAGCTCGTCGAGCCATCGCCCCACCGCATCGATCCGGTCTGCCCCTACTTCGGACTCTGCGGCGGTTGCAAATGGCAGCACATGAACTACGCCGAACAGCTCCGTCTCAAACGCAAGCAGGTGCAGGATGCCCTCGAACACCTTGGCGGATTCAAAGAGATCGAATGCGAGCCCGCCCTCGCCGCCCCCAACCTGTTCGGCTACCGCAACAAGATGGATTTTTCCTTCACCGACCTGCGCTACCTCACGCCCGATGAAATGGGCATCGAGCCCGGAGCGCACGCGAAGCCGCTCGACTTCGCCGTCGGCTTCCACGCCCCCGGCTGCTTCTCCAAGGCGATCGACATCGACCACTGCGACCTCTCCACCGAAGAGATGAACATCACGCTCAACACCGTTCGCAAGTTCTGCCTGGCGCACCGCGACGAGCTGCCGATCTACTCCACCCACACCCATACCGGCGAGCTGCGCAATCTCGTGGTCCGCCACGGCGGCCATACGGGCGAGTTCATGGTCAACCTCGTCACGTCGACCCACCAAGCGGAATTGATGGAACAACTGTGCGTCGCCCTGAAAGATGCGCTTGGCGACCGCCTGACCACCTTCGTCAACAACACCACCTCCGCCAAGAACACCGTGGCCTTCGGCGAAAAGGAATTCGTGCTCTACGGCCCCGGCTACATTACCGACCGACTGGGCGACTACACCTACCGCATCTCGGCCAACTCCTTTTTCCAGACCAACACCGTCCAGGCCGAAAAACTCTACAACGAAATCCTCAAGGCCGCCCAACTGAAGGAGACCGACCTCGTCTACGACCTCTTCTGCGGTACCGGCTCCATCACCCTGTTCGCCTCCGGGCACTGCCAAAAGGTGCTCGGCGTCGAACTCGTCGAAAGCTCCGTGCGCGATGCCCGCGAAAACGCCAAGCGCCACAACGTCGACAACTGCGAGTTCATCCAGCTCGACATGAAGGACTTCAGGAAGATCGAACCCGAGCTCCGCGAATTCGGCGCGCCCGACGTGGTCATCACCGACCCGCCGCGCGCCGGCATGAACCCCAAGGCCGTCAAGATGCTCCTGGAGATCGCCCCGCCCGTCATCGTCTACGTCAGCTGCAACCCCGCTTCGCTTGCGCGCGACGGACAAATGTTCTGCGAAGAGGGACAATACAGGCTCGTCTCCTGCCAACCGATCGACATGTTCCCCCAGACCAACCACGTCGAGAGCGTCGCCCGCTTCGAACGCTGCCGGTAGCGGCGCCTCCATCATCAAGCCCATGCCGCGGCATGGGGCGGCCCCCTACAGGGAGCACGGAAACCAACGAAAAGAATCTCAAGCGTTGCCAAGCCCCCCGGCCGCCTGCTATAAACCCGCTCCGTTTTATCGCCCGCCATAGGCTCACGGCCTCTGCCGGGTGCAAAACGTCACGAATGCCCAGGTGGTGAAATAGGTAGACACAAGGGACTTAAACTCCCTCGGCCATTGCGGCTGTGCCGGTTCGAGTCCGGCCCCGGGCACCACTTTTTCTTCCATATTCGACCGTTGATTCCGGGGCCAAACCAGTGGCGGGCGTCCTCCAGGGCCCGTCACCCAATACGCATGCGCATCGTTTTATTGCCGCGAATCAATGCTTATTTTTCTCGTCACCCGCATGAAACAAATTTAAAGTCGTAAACATTCAACAAGTAAGACAGGAGATCATCATGGCTACAAACCCGGCAGGAAAAGGCACCAAGACCATCGGCATCAACATGCAACAGAA
>NZ_JBFJYW010000319.1:0-4175 GCF_041622395.1 Pontiella sp.
GCCGTTTAACACACGGCCCGGAGGACCCGGCTACATCAAAAGCATCTGCTCGGTGGTTTCCCAGTCGAGGCATTGGTCGGTGATGGACAGGCCGTATTCCAGATTGCAGGAAATTTTCTGGTTTCCTTCTTTGAGGAAGCTTTCGACCATGGCGCCCGTGATGGGGCAGTTGCCCTTGGCCCGCTGGGCGAGAATCTCTTTCCAGACCTTGACCTGGTTGCGGGCAATCTTGCCGGCATTGGCGTGCGAACAGTCGACCATCAGCGATTTTTCGAGTCCGGCGGCTTCGAGCTTGCAGGCGGCGTAGGTGACTTCCGGGAAGTGGTAGTTGGGTTGCTTCCCGCCGCGCAGAACCAGATGTGTGTTCGGATTGCCGGAGGTTTTGACCATCGCCGAATGGCCGTCCTGGTCGATGCCCAGGAAGCTGTGCGGATTGCTGGCCGACTCGATGGCGTTGATGGCGATCTCGATGTTGCCGTCGGTGGCGTTCTTGAAGCCGACCGGCATGGAGAGGCCGCTCGACATTTCGCGGTGCGTCTGCGATTCGGTGGTCCGGGCGCCGATGGCCGACCAGCTGACGAGATCGGCGGTGTATTGGGGCACGATCGGGTCGAGAAATTCGGTGGCGATCGGCAGGCCGAGGTGGGCGATGTCGAGCAACAGCTTGCGTGCGGCACTGAGGCCGAGCTCCATTTCGCAGGAGTTGTCGAGATGCGGATCGTTGATGAAACCCTTCCATCCAATGGTGGTGCGCGGTTTTTCGAAGTAGACGCGCATGACGATGAAATATCGGTCTTTCACCTCTTGCGCAACGGCGGCCAGCCGTTGGGCATAATCCAGCGCGGCCGCCGGATCGTGGATCGAGCAGGGGCCGATGACGACGAGCAAGCGGTCGTCGCGCAGGTGGATGATGTCGCGGACGGCATCGCGGTCGGCCAGAACCTTGTTCGTCAGGGCGATGCCGATCGGAAGCTCTTCCTTCAGCTTGGCGGGCGTGACCAGCTTCTTGATTTTCTTGATGCGCAGGTCTTCGGTCAGATGGATATCGTTTGTCATAAGGAGGCGGAATTAAGCACAACAGTCTAACGATTGGAAGAATCTTCTTGTTTGCTTTGGATGATGCGTTCCTGGCGGTCGCGCAGGATTTCCTTGTTGGTCCAGACGCCGTAGGGATCGCGGTAGGGCAGGCCGCGGGTGGTCGTGCGGATCATTTCGGTTTCGTGGTCGGGCAGGGGGATTTCGATGGCTTCCGGGCGCAGGGCGGCGAGCGTGCCGCCGCGCTGCCGCCCGACCGGGACGGTTTCGCCCACGAAGAATCCGGCCTCCATCAGCCCGGCGCGCACCGGGATCGCCGCGCAATAGGTCAGTAGCACGGCGTCCGGTTTCATGACGCCTTTGAGCTTTTTGAAAAAGTCCACCGTCCACAGTTCGCTGTTGCGCTGGGTGGAAAAGGCATCCAGGAAAACGAGGTCGTATGCGTGGGGCTCGCATTTCGTGATGGTGTACCGCGCGTCGCCCCAGTGGATGGAGAGCGACGCATGATGCGGGAGGCGCGAGCTTCCGGACGCGTACAGTTCGGCCAGCGTCTTTTTCCAGTCAAAGGAATCGGTTTCCTTTGTATGGATGTTTTCCGCCGCCGCACCCACCACCCGCCGATCCATTTCCAAGGCGGTGATGCTCAGTGGCCCCCGGCATGGCCGGCATGCGAGTGCTGCCGCGGTCAGGCTGTTGTAGCCGAGTCCGAAGCAGACATCCAAAAGCGCAACATTGCCATTCGCCAGCCGCTCCTTGAGTTTGCTGGGCACGATGTATTTTTCCTCGGCCTCCAGTCGCGCGCCCGCCGGTGTGTGGTAGTGCTCTTTATAGTCCTCGTTCCAAAACGTGATGGATGCATCTTCGGTGGGAACGAGCTTCGGTTTCCAGGTTTCCGTTTCAGGTTTCAGGATTCCGAACAAATCGCCCTGTCGCCACTCCCGGCAGGTCATCTGCTGGATGACGTAGTCGATGAATTGCCCTTTGGCCATGTGCCACTTCGGGGCGATGAGTTCGTTGTCGGGCGTGTCGGTCGTGATCCGCATGATGGGGATGTTCGGCGGCATGCGGCGGATGAAATCCATCAGGTGCTCCGCAAAATCGTACTCCATGAAAAGCGGCGCATCGAAAGTCGGGCCGGTTTCATATGCTTTGGCTAGCGTGGTGCCTTTTTCGATATGCAGGTTGTGGATTTTTATGGCGTCGATGGGAAGGGCGGCGAGGGTGTCGGCCGTCTGCTGGAAATCGGCCGCGGTTTCGCCGGGCAGGCCGAGGATGACGTGGATGGCCACCTTGATTCCGCGCTCGTGCAGGTGTTCGATCGCCGCTTTGCTCGCCGCCCAGTCGTGGCCGCGGTTGATGCGCTCGAGCGTGCGATCGTGAACGGTCTGGACGCCGAGTTCCACCCAAACTTCGATGTGCTGGTTGAGTTCGACGAGAAAGTCGTAGGCCTGCGGCGTCAGGCAGTCGGGGCGGGTGCCGATGCTCACGGCGGTGAAATCGAACGCATCGAGCAGGTCGAGATACAGCGGCTGTTGTTTTTCGCCGAAGGTGGCGGAGAAGGCCTGGATGTAGGCCATGTATTTTTTCGCGCCGTAGCGGTCGCGCGCAAAGCGGATCGCCTCGGCCATCTGCTCCTGCACGGTGGCGGCCCCCAGCGTCTGCACCGCCGCGGCGCCGCGCGCGTTGCAGAACGTACAGCCGCCGGTTCCGTCGAATGCGCGGTTGGGGCAGCCGAGACCGAAGTCGATCGGTACGCGGAAGAGCGCCTCGCCATAGCGCGCTTTCATGTAGTCCTTGTATTGGAGGTAGGGGCTTTTCATCGAAAAAAAACTGTGCCGCAGGGCCGCGTTCGAGGCAACACGCAATGGAAAATATCGGATTTAGTCAGATGATTAAATAGTTGATTTAATCGTTTGACTAAATGGTTCGGGCGGCTACATTTGGCGGACTGATTAAACCCGGGGACATCGCAATGAGGACCTATTCGGCCGCAGAAATCACTAAAATGAACATCATCGCCGCTGCCGGCAACTTGGCGGCGGCGGATGGCTTTGCCAGTGTTTCCACCCGCAAGGTGGCGGAGGCCGCCGGCGAAAACATCGGAAGCATCCATTACCATTTTGGCGGGAAGGACGGTCTTTTTGCGGCGGTGGTGCGCGAGGCGATGAGCTGGTGCATGGACAAGGAATACTTCGACGCGATTTCGGCGATCGATGAAACGGCCACGCCCAAAGAGTTGGCAAAAGTGGTTCGGGTCATCGTCTCCAGCGAGATCACCGATCTGTTCCGTACGGACCGGCCCGCCTGGCATTCGCAGGTGATCTATCAGCTGCTTCAGCGCGACGACGAGCTCTATGAGCTCTTCCGGGTCGAGGTGCTCGAACCCAGCATGGAGGCGTTGAGGCGCTTTTTGAAAATCATCGATCCCGCGATGGATGAAACCGAGGTGTTTCAGCGCACGGTTACCATGAAGATGCCGATCTTTGCCCACGCAAACTACATGAAGGTGTTTCTGAAGGCGCTGGGAACCGAAAGCTATACGGAAGAATATTTGCAGAAATTGGAAGATTTGTTGGTACGGCAGGCCCAGTTGTCGCTGGGGCTTCCGGAGGATTAAGGGACTTTTAAGGGAGTATGCGATGAAGCTGAATAAAAAAATCATTACCGGGATCGGGGGCGGCATATTGGCCGTTGCCGTCATCGTGTTGGTCAGTGCCGCAGGCGCGCGAAAGAAAGAGGCCGCCAAGCATCAGAACCAAGCCAAGATGGAATTCAAGAATGCACCGCGCCCGGTTCGGTTCGAGCGGGTCAAGGCGGCGCCGCTGAGGCTGGAGCGCAGTTTCCCCGGCATCGTCAAGGCCTCGGAAGAGACCGCGCTTTCGTTCCGGGTCGGCGGGCCGTTGACGAGTGTCAACGTCATGCTCGGCGAGCCGGTGAAGGAGGGCGACCTGCTGATGCAGATCGACCCGCGCGACTTCGAGGACCGGATTGCCGCGCTCGAAGCGCAGCTGTCCGGGGCGATGGCGATGCAGCAAAACGCGCAGCAGGACTACAAACGCATTTCCGGCCTCTTCGAGCAAAAGGTGGTTCCGCAGTCCGACTACGACCGCGCCAAGAGCGGGCTCGATGCGGCCGAAGCC
>NZ_JBFJYW010000320.1:0-4175 GCF_041622395.1 Pontiella sp.
CCGCATTTTCCATCCCCTTTGCGCTTCAGATGATGATCGCGTTTCCCCTGGCGCTGGTTTTCAAGGCGGCCAAGGTTCCCGCGCTCCTTTTCACGTGGGCCACGAACCCGGCCACGATTCCGCTGATTTACCCGCTGCAATGCTACGTCGGCAGCTATTTGATCGGCCGCCCGATTTCCTATCGATTCATTCACGGAGCGTTGTTGAGCCTGATCGAAGCGCCATCGTTTCGCCTACTGATGGGGCTGGGCGCCGAAATATTCCTATCCTTCTTTGCAGGAGGTCTTTTTTTTGGCATTTTTTCGGGCTTCTTTGGGTATGTGGGCATGGTATCTTTGGTGCGTAACTACAGACGGCGTAAGGCCCTGCGCAGGGAAAAACAGCCTTGGAGTGCGGGACGGAAAGTTTGCGAATGAAGCTTTGTCGATATGGGATGCGGGAATGGCTTGGCAGCGGTCTGATGGCGCTGGCCCTGGGGGCCATATGGCTTTTGGTGTTGTTGAAGTTCAATGCCGGGGTCGGGGCCGCACTGTTGGTGCTGACCGGCCTGGCCTGGCTGGCGCTCGCCGCCTTTTTCCGGGTTCCGGTGCGCGTCATCGCCGCCGAGGATTCGGCGTTGGTTGCTCCGGCCGATGGGGTCGTCCGCGACATTGAAGTGGTGACGGACCATGGCATCGGGCTTTTCGAAGGGCAGGAGTTGCTGCGCATCGGTATTTTCCTTTCGGTGCTCGACGTCCACGTTAACCGGGCGCCCTGCCTTTTCGCGGTGGAATACAAACAATACAAGGAAGGCCGTTTCCTGGATGCCCGCAACCCGCGCTGCGCCAAGGAAAACGAATCGCTGGTGATCGCCGGAACCGGGCGGGCCTGCGGAAAAGAGTTTCCGGTGGCGGTGCGCCAGGTGTCCGGCGCCATCGCACGACGGATCGTGTGCGAGGCCGACCGCGGCCAAACGCTCGAAAAGGGCGTTATTTACGGGATGATCAAATTCGGTTCCCGTACCGAACTCTACCTCCCGAACGAGCCTTGGATCTCGGCGGCCGTTGCCGTCGGCGACAAGGTCCGTTCCGGATCCACGATCATTGCACGAATCAAGCTTTAGGTTTTCTTATGAGACAACGCAGACCCGCCATTTGGAAGGACCTCTCCTTCATCCCCTGTTCTATAACGCTTTGCAATGCGCTCTGCGGGCTTTCGGCCATCATCTACATGACCCACCCGCGTGCCGACGGCAGCGCGGTCCCGGTGCTCGCCATCCTGCTCATGATCGCCGCGATGGTTTTCGACGTGTTCGATGGGTTTTCCGCCCGCAAGCTGAAGGCCGAAAGCATGCATGGCATGGAACTCGATTCCCTGGCGGACGCCATCTCGTTCGGCATCGCGCCGGCGGTTTTGGTTTATCTGCTGGGGCAGGAATGGTGCATGCAGTCGCCGGCATTCCGCTGGGTTCCGTGGCTGGCGTCCGGCTTCTTCGCGGTCTGCGCCCTGTGGCGGTTGGCCCAATACAACACGATTGCCCTCAGCGGCGGCTCGTCGAAGGAAAGCATCTTCACGGGGTTGCCGACGCCCGGGGCGACGGCGGTGCTGTGCACGATGCTGCTGCTGCTCGACCATCTGGGGGTGGAGGCGCGGATGATCGGCTTGGTGTCGATTGCCTATGCCTTCCTGCTTGGTTTCCTGATGATCGGCGAATTCGAATACATCCATCTCAAGCGGCTGGTCCTGGCGGGGCCCCTGTTCGTGCGCATCGCGCTGGTTTGCTTGACGGCTTTCGCAATGCTCAGAATCCAGGGCGGCGTCTACTACGCCATCTTCGTCACGACGCATCTCTACGTGCTCAGCGGATTCTTCGGCGACTCGCTGCTGAAGAAGGACGACGCCTCCGTCAAGCTCCACCAGGAGCTCTGATCTTCGGGGTTAGTTCTTGAGCGGGCGGTAGCGGACGCGGTGCGGGCTCCAGTTGTCGCCCTTCTGCTTTTTCATGAACTCCTTGAAGGAGTCATAGTTGCCCTCGTGCCAGATCACTTCGTCGCCCTCGAATGCGAGAATGTGGGTGGCGACGCGGTCGAGGAACCAGCGGTCATGGCTGATCACCACCGCGCAGCCGCCGAAGTTCATCAGCCCTTCCTCCAGCGAGCGCAACGTGGCGACATCCAGGTCGTTGGTCGGTTCGTCGAGCATCAGCAGGTTGCCGCCGCCGCGCAGCAGCTTGGCCAGGTGCACGCGGTTGCGTTCGCCGCCGGAAAGCACGCCGACCTTCTTCTGCTGCTCCGCCCCCTTGAAGTTGAAGCGCGCGCAGTAGGCCCGCGAATTCATTTCGCGGCCGCCGACCTCGATCGTCTCCTCGCCGCCGGAAATCTCTTCCCAGATGGTTTTGTCCGGATCGAGGTCCTCGCGGCTCTGGTCGACGTAGGAGATGTCGACGCTGTCGCCGAGCTCCAGCGTCCCGGAGGTCAGCGGCTCCTTGCCGAGGATCATTTTGAAGAGGGTGGTCTTGCCCGCGCCGTTGCCGCCGATGATGCCGACGATGCCGCCGGGCGGCAGGTCGAAATCGACGCCGTCGAACAGCAAGCGGTCGCCGAAGGCCTTGGCCACGCCCCGCGCCCGAACCACCTTCTGGCCGAGCCGCTTGCCGACCGGAATCTGGATGGCCAGGTTTTCCTCGGCGGTGTCGAACTCCTGGCTGGCCAGCTCGTCGTAGCGCTTCAGGCGCGCCTTGTTTTTCGTCAGGCGGCTCGAGGCGTTCATGCGCACCCACTCGAGTTCCTGCTTGAGCATCTTGCGGCGCGAGGCGTTGAGCTTTTGGGTTTTCTCGGCGATCAGCTGCTTCTGCTCCAGCCACGCTTCGTAGTTGCCCTTGTAGGGATAGGTGCGCCCGGCATCGAGCTCCAGAATCCACTCGGTCACGTTGGAGAGGAAGTAGCGGTCGTGGGTCACCACGATCAGCGTGCCGGTGTAGCGCTTGAGATGCTCTTCCAGCCAGCCGACCGACTCCGCGTCCAGATGGTTGGTCGGTTCGTCGAGCAGCAGGACGTTGGGGTTCTGCAACAGCAGCCGGCACAGCGCCACGCGGCGCTTTTCGCCGCCGGAGAGCACGTCGACGGGCTGGTCGGCGTCCGGCAGCCGTAGCGCGTCCATCGCCATCTCCACGTGGCGATCGAGTTCCCACAGGTTGTTGGCGTCGATCTCGTCCTGCAGCTGGGCCACTTCGTCGTTCAGCTTATCCGACGCTTCGTCGGAGATGTCGCCGCCGAGCAGCTCCCAGATTTCGTCGTAGCGGTCGAGCTTGGCCTGCTGACCGGCCACGCCCTCCATCACGCATTCCAGAACCGTCTTGCCCGGCGTCAGTTCCGGTTCCTGTTCCAAGTAGCCAATGTTCGCCTTCTTCGCGATGATGCATTGGCCCATGAACTCGTCGTCGATCCCCGCCATGATCCGCAGCAGGCTCGACTTGCCCGAACCGTTTCCGCCGATCACGCCGATGCGCGCGCCGAAAAAAAACGAGAGGTTGACGTCTTCGAGAATGGTCTTCGCGCCATGCTGTTTCGTCAGGTTTTCGAGGGTATAGACATATTCTCCGGCCATGGGAAATCTCCTTTAAAATCGAGCGGGGGTTTTACCTGCGGGCGCAAAAAAGGGCAAGCCGGGAATGCCCTTTCAAGTGCCGGGTACACGGTTTCGCTGGCCGCACAAAAATGGGGCGAGGGGGAATGCGTTAACCTAAATCCGGGAAGGGAACCACACCATTCAGCCCAAGCGGAAGGAATTGCCTCAGATGGACACCGATTATCGATTATTGCGCCGGGATCAAACTCTGAGACGCCCTGCTAATGGAAATATTGGCCACAAGAGAGCGCAAAGGACGCAGACGCAACGAAATATTGCTTTGTTCTCTCTGTGCTGTCCCGTGGCTAAAACTCTCATTATTTAAGTGCCGCATCTATAAGTGCCATTCAGGACTGACATAGGTTGCTTTCAAAGCGATGTTGAAGGGAAGAACTCTATCCGTGCGAAACAAGCCGATCCATTATGTTGGAATTCCTTTTGCACCTGCATTGTTGAAGCGCGGGAGGCATGCAAGCCTTTTTCAGGCGGTGGCGGGAAGTTAACCGGCATCCAAAATATCGAACATAGGCCGCGCGGCGACCTAACTGGGGGAAGGTAATGAATGGTAA
>NZ_JBFJYW010000321.1:0-4147 GCF_041622395.1 Pontiella sp.
AGTCCGCCGTCCGAACTGACCAGCGGCTCGTCAAAGACCGCAGTCACTTTACGTTTTTTAAGAGGTGAGAAAGGGAGTTGGATCTGGTTATCTTCGTTCATTGGCGGCCTTGGTTGTTTTTGCTGGGGAGCAATCTGCAATGCATTTTATTTGAGTGCATTGCAGCAACCAAGGCCGTTTTTATGAATTATTCAGGCTAGAGGCGCTTGATCTTGCGGCGGAGCAACCGCAGCCGGGTGAAGACGTGGTCGGCCCAGGCGGGCAGGGAGGGGATCGAATCGAGGTTGACCAGGCAATAGTCGAACGGCTCCCCCGTGTTTTCCCAATTCTCTTCGGTGAACAGCACCTCGCCGGCAACGCGGCGGGTCAGCAGCCGCGAGAGGCCGTTGCGCTTTCGCACATAGGCGACGAAATAGTCGTAGTCGATGCTTTTGAGCAGGGAGCCCATCTCGTGGATGAGAAATTCAAGGGCGATCACGGAGCGGTGTTCGGGAACGATCGCCAGGCTGGCGATGTAGAAGATCCGGTCCTGGTTTTCCCGGATGAAGCGGTTGGTTTCGAGGGCGGCGGCGGAATTGGCCTCGTGGATGTGGTGTCCGAGCATGTAGCCGATCGGTACGCTGTCCCGATACAGGATCAGGCCGGAGGCATATTCGTCGTCCAGGAATTCTTCGAAATTCTGCCGCTGGGCTTGCATCAGCGTCGGAAAGCATGCTTCCTCGATCTCCATCAAAGCGGGGATCTGGCTGGGCGAATGAATGAGTTCGGCGAAAAGTTCGAGCGGCAGTCGGTACAGGTTTTTCTTGTTCCGCTTCAGCTTGGCGGCAACGGCTTGTCGCGAGCGGGCGGCGCTCGGCGACTCGTTGCGGGTCGATTGGTCGGGGGGGGCAGACATGGGAGCCAATCTGATGCAACAAACCGGGCAAAACAAGCAAAGAAGAGGCGCCAATGAAGGGCGCGCGGGGCACGGAAGAACCGTTGCCGTTTCTTTGAAATGCTTAAGTGGCATTTCTTCTGCTAATAAATTAACGTTAATAGAATTGTCGCAGGGCGATTTAATATGATTAGCATTGCCGCACTATTTCCGGCTCGCGTAACGGCGGAACCGGCAAAACCAAGGAGTTAACCAATGAAGAAGAAAATTGTATGGACAACGGGCGTGCTGGTGGCCTTTGCTTCGGTCCTTCAAGCGCAGACGGTGGTGATCGATTCGCTCGAGTCCACGGGCAAGCTGACGGCAACTGTTCCCTCCAATTCGGTTTACACGGTCGAGTGGATCGATTCGATGGGTTCTGCCAAGGGCTGGCAAACGGATTGGTCGGGGTTGCGGGAGCAGGTGAGCACGGACGGCGCGGTCGAGGTCGAGGTTCCGATGGCGTACCGCCTCACCTGCTGGACCAATGGACTGTTCCTGGATGTGCCGGTCGGGCGCACCTACCATTATTCCATCACCAACCAGGTGGGTGAAACGTGGCAGGAAGAGGTGCGGGTCATGGGCGATAGCTACATGCCGGCGTATTCGAACCATTACCGCACGATTTGGACCGAGGAGTGGTATGACGCCCCGGACTTGATTCCGGATGGCGCCCAATCCAGAGGCGCGGTCTTCCTGCGGGTCGACGAGGAGGCCGCTTACGTCCTTGATTCCGGGTTTGCACCGGGCCCGATGACCGAAGACCAGATCTGGAAAAACGGTCCGGTGGGCACCACCTGGAGCTACGTCGCCTCCGCGCCCCACACCACGGTTACGTCGACGGTCGTGGCGGTTGAAGATGTGACGATCGGCTCCACCACCTATGAGGATTGCCTCAAGATTCGGAGTGTCGGCGCGAACCAGACGTGGCTGGCGGAATATCCGATCCGCGAATACACCGAGTGGGTCAAGCCCGGCGGTTACGTGGTCAAACGCGAGAACAGCTGGGTTCACTATACCGTATTGGGCGCGATTCCCGTCGTTTACGAACTGCAAAGCTGGGAAGACCTGTAATCCATTTGTAGTCTCCGGGGGGCCGGGGCCGGCCCCCCCTTTTTTTATGGCGGAAAAACCACAACCCGAGAACCAGGAGCGAATGCACCTTCTGGAAAAGCTCCGCATTATCTACGATCTCTTGGATTCGGTAGACCGGCGGAAGCTTGCCCTGATCATGTGCATATCCTTGCTCAACGGCGCGCTCAATGCCGCCGGGATTGCCTCGATTCTCCCGTTCATCGGCCTGATTTCCGAGCCGGGGATTCTGGCGACCAACAAGTATATCCTCTTTTTCCGGGAATTCACCGGCATCGACAGCTATGCCTCCGTCGTGGTTGCTTTTGGGCTCGTTTCGTTGGCGATCCTGATTGTCTCGAATGCCTTCTCCGCCTTCGAGAGCTGGTACGGCGTCCTGTTCGGCGCCACCAAAAACCAGGTCTTTTCCGCCCGGTTGCTGAAAAACTATCTCGGCATCGATGTGCTCGAATTCGAAAAGAAGCCGAGCGCCGAGCGGGCCAAGGAGGTGCTGTCCGATGTCGGGCGCGTGGTGATTTCGACGCTGTTTGCGACGCTGGACCTCATTTCGGATATCATGGTTTCGGTGTTCGTGGTGGGGCTGCTGCTCTGGATCGATTGGCGCGTGACGCTGGTGGTTTTCAGCGCGCTGATCCTGATCCACTACCTGATCAATTTCTTCACCTCGTCGCAGCTCGACGCCTTGGGCAAACGCTATGCCAAGCTGCAGGCCTCGCTCTACAGCCATGTGCTGGAGTCGCTAAAGCTGAACAAGGAAATCAAGCTCAACAGCCTGGCCCCCTATTTCGTGAAGCGCTTTTCGCTCACGGCCGGGCAGATGGTTAAAAACAGCGTGAGAAGCTCGCTGGTGAGCGAGTTGCCGCAGCGGCTTCTCGAAGTGGTGGCGTTCGGGGTCATCATGGCGGTGGCGCTCTATTTCGCGGTCTTTGCCGAAGACGGCAGCCAGCCGGTCACGATCATCGGGATGTATGCCGTGGCCGCCTACCGCCTGATCCCCACCGTCAATAGCATCTTCAACAAGGTCAAGGAGATCTGGTACGACACGGCCATTCTCGAAGAGATTGTCCGGGCGCTCGCCGAGCCCGATGAGCCGGAAGAGGATCCGGGCGCGCTGACCTGGCCGTCGCAGACCATTGCGCTGCGCAAGATCTCCTTCGCCTATTCCGAATCGGGCCCGTTCCATCTCGACGGGCTCGACCTTGAATTCCCCGTGGGCCGCTTCACCTGCATCAAGGGGCAGACCGGTTGCGGAAAATCGACCGTCATGAATCTGGTGGCCGGGCTCTATCGCCCGGCGAAGGGCACGGTCGAGGCCGATGGCCGCGCCATCGACGCCCACGCCAGCACGTGCTGGAAACAGCGGATCGGGCTGGTGCCGGCGGTCGTCAACATCATCCAGGCGAGCCTGCTGGAAAACATCGCCCTCGGCCTCGAGCCGGAGGAGATCGACCGCGCCCGCGTCCACGAGGTATGCCGGCTGGTGGATCTCGACGGGCTTTTGCAGGGCCTGCCCAACGGCTACGATTCGGTCTACGGCGACGAAGGCCTCCGCTTCAGCAGCGGCCAGGTGCTCAAGGTCGGCATCGCCCGCGCCCTTTACCGCAACCCTTCGCTGCTGTTGCTCGACGAAAGCACCGATGCCTTCGACCTGAAGACCGAAAGCCTGGTGCTCAACCGGCTGAAGGCCCTGGAAGGACTGACCATCGTCTTCATTTCCCACCGCCCCTCCGTCATGGAACATGCCGACGTGGTGGTCGATCTCGAGGAGCTGCTGGAGGCCCTGCCGTGAGCGGCCGCATCCAGATCGAGCGGTTGGAGCACGGGCCGCACATCGCCGCCCTCGAACCGGAGTGGGAGGCGTTGCTGCGCGACAGCGTCCGCCCGACCCTCTTTTCCTCTTTCGACTATGTGCAGACCTCGCTTCGCCATCTCAAGGGGGGCGGGGAGGTCTTCTATCTGCTTTTCCGGGAAGCAGGTTCCGGGAAGTTGCTCGCCCTGTTTCCGCTGAGCCTATGGAACCAGCGGGTGCACCGTGTCGCCCTGCGGGTGGTCATGCATGCGCTTCCGCCCCCGACGACCGAGGCCGACAAACCCTGCCCCATCATCCACCGCGACCACGAAGCCGAGTGCTGGGCCCGCTTC
>NZ_JBFJYW010000322.1:0-4137 GCF_041622395.1 Pontiella sp.
CTGCAGGTTTTCGCAGTTGTAGTAGTAGAACGGCTCATCGGGGGAACGCGCAATCGGTTCGTTTCTAAACAGCGGGGTCAGGGTGACGCCGTCGTATTTCCGATCGGTCGGCATGGGCGCGCCGATCAGCTCGCTCAACGTCGGGAAAAGATCCATCGCAATCACGGGGACATTCGACACGGCGGGCCGAACCGTCCCTTTCCAGTAAACAATGAACGGCACGCGCTGCCCGCCTTCCAGCGAAACATACTTCGTGCCGCGGTAGGGCCGCGCATATTTTTCCGCGACCGGACCGTTGTCCGAACTGAAGAGGATCAGGGTGTTTTCCAGCAGGCCGTTGGCCTCCAGCGCCTTGACGATTTCGCCGACACTCCAGTCCAGCCCCTGGATCACATCGCCGCGCACGCCGTCCTTCGACGTCCCCTTAAAGCGGGGCTCGGCCTGATACGACGTATGCGGATAGTTGTGGGCGTAGTAGATGAAGAAGGGCCGATCCTTGTATTCGCCGATTTGCTTTACAATCCGTTCGGTGTAGAGCGAGGTCAGCTTGTTCAGCGGCGCATCTTTGTAGACCAGCTTATGTTCATCGAAGAAGCGGGGATCATGCCCCTTGTTCTCGTGCATGCCGTAGTAATGGTCGAACCCCTGGTGGAAATAGGAAAACGCTTCCTGACTGCCGAGGTGCCATTTGCCGATCATCGAGGTGGTGTAGCCCTGCGTTTTAAACTGCTCGGCGATCGTGATCTCGTCCGGGTTCATCCCCAGGAACCAGTGCGCCTCCCGGTTGGGGTTGATGCCGTACGGAAGCCCGCAGCGCTGCGGATAGGCGCCGGTGAGGAATGCGGCGCGCGACGGCGAACAGATCGAAGCCGCCACATGGAAATCGGTAAAGCGCATCCCCTCCGCCGCCAGGCGGTCGATGTTCGGCGTGTTGACGATCGTTGAGCCGTAGCAGCCGATATCGCCGTAGCCCATGTCATCCGCCAGCATAAAGATGACATTGGGCTTTCGTGCGGCACTCGCGGCACCAGCCAGCATCGCGGTTAGCACAAAACAGGTGAGTCTCTTCGTTTTCATTCGCGGTCTACTCCAAGCTTCACTGCTTTTTTTTTATTCGGTTTTTTGGCGCTTTCGGCCACCGTCTCTTGTTCGGTAGAGAGGGTGCGGCGGCGGGCGCCGAAGGTGCGGGCATGCTCCCCAAATCGGTCGTGGTCGCCGATATCGCGCTGCGCCCGTTTCGCCAGCTTCATCAGCTCGGCCACCGTTTCCGGATGCTGGGCGGAAACATCGGTGCTTTCGCCGATGTCGGCCTCCAAATCGAACAGCATGGCCTGTTTGATCCGAATGGCGTCGGCCTTGTCGATATGGTTTCTCCATTTGGTCGCGATGCTGCCCTGCACCGGTTCCGTATGCGGCAGCATCAGCTTCCATTTTCCGGAGCGCACCGCACGCAGGCAGTCGTGCTGATAATAAAAATAGGTTCGGTCCAACGAATCGGCCTGGCCGTGCATCAGCGCCGAAATATCAACGCCGTCGATCACGCGGTCCGTCGGCGCGGCCGTCCCCGCCAGCTTGGCAAGGGTCGGCATCAGGTCGATGGTGGCCGCGACGGCATCGCACTCGGTTCCGGCCGGGATTTTGCCCGGGGCGCGCATGATGCAGGGGACGCGCAGACCGCCCTCCCAGCAACTGGTCTTGCCGCTACGCAACGGAGCCGCGTGCCCGCCGTTCTTCTTTTTAACCAACCAAGGGCCATTGTCGCTGGTGAAAACAATATAGGTATGGTCGTCGAGCCCGAGCTCGCGCACCTTGTCGAGGACGCGCCCGACGTTGAAGTCGAGCTCCTCGATCACGTCGCCATAGAGACCGCCCGCCGACGTTCCCTTGAAGTCCTTCGAAGCCGCCAGCCTCGTGTGCGGCATGGAGTGCGCGAGGTAGACGAAAAACGGCCCGCCCTTATTCTTTTCGATGAAGCCGATCGCCTCATCGGTATAGCGCTGCGTCAAGGTCGCCATGTCCGCATTCTCCTCGATCATCTCGGTGTTGCGGATCAGGTTGGCCGTACGGTCGTTGCTGGTGGGCGTTCCGAAATAGAAATCGAACCCCTGGTGCGCCGGCAGCAGTTCCGGCTTGTAGCCGGTCTGGCTGTGTCCGGCCAAATCCCACTTGCCGAAGGCCGCCGTGGCATAGCCCTGTGCTTTGAGCACCTCGGCGAGGGTGATTTCGTCGATGTGCATTTCGGGATGGATGGAGTCGGGATCGTCCTGCCGGGCGAAGCGGAGCGGATAGCAGCCGGTCAGCAACGCGCCGCGCGACGGGCCGCAGACGGTCTGGGCATAGAAGCTGGTGAAGCGCATGCCCTCCCGGGCCATCGCGTCGATGCGCGGCGTCTTGATCTCCGGCGAGCCGTAGCATCCCAGATCCTGGTAGCCCTGGTCATCGGTGAAGATGATAATGAAGTTGGGGGGACTCGGACGGTCCGCCCCCACGTTTTCGACGGAAAAAACCAAAGCGGCAAGCGCCCAAAGCCCAATTCCAAGAAGTCCTGTTTTCATCTGTTGCATAGCCATTTTATTCCCTGGTTTAACCCGCGACGCCTTCGGTTAACGCGCCCGACACTTTACTGTTCCACAAGCTAGCATTGCCGCAAAAGCTTGCCTATCGCCTGAAAAGGGTATTTCCGGGCGGCACTCAATAATCGCCGCCCCGATCGCTCTGTTTGCAGGAGGCACGCCACGCGGCCAGTTGCTTCGCCATCTCGGCCACCTGTTCCGGATGCTCGGCGGCCACGTTGTTTTTTTCCGAGGGATCGGCCAGCAGGTCATAGAGTTCCCAGTTTTTGCCGCCGTTTTTACTGTAGAGCTTAAACCGCTGCGTCGTCCAGGCCACCTGCCCCGCCGATTCGAAGCCAATCGGTTTACTGCGCTCCGTCTGCCGGCCCGCCAAGACCGGCAGCAAAGAGATCCCGTCCAGCGGGCGCTCGCCGGCATATTCCACCTGCAGCGCATCGAGAATGGTGGGCAGATAGTCGCTGGTAACCGCCGGGAAATCGGTGACGGTGCCGGGCTTGACGCGCGCCGGCCAATCCAGCAAGCCCGAGACGCGCACGCCGCCCTCGTAGAGGCTGCGCTTGCGCCCACGGAAGGATGCCGCCGTCCCCGGGCTTTTCGCGTTCCCTTCGGGACCGTTGTCGGAGCCGAACCAAACCATCGTGTTTTCCGCCACGCCGGCCGCTTTCAGCACGGCGCGCAGACGGCCGACCTGTTCGTCCAGCGCGGTCACGCACCCATAATAGTTTTTCTGGAAATCGGGCACTCCCGGATACATCGCGGCATATTCCGGCCCGGCCACCACCGGCAAGTGGGGCGCGTGGAACCAGACCACCGCAAAAAAAGGTCGATCGCTCTTGGCCGCGGCCTCGATAAACGGGACGACGCGGTCCATGATCACGCGCGAGTCGTCGCCCTCCAGATTATCGGAAACCACTTCGCCCTTCTCGTTCCAGTAATGGGTTCCGTAGGGAACCGCGGTGGATTTATCCGCAATGAAATCCCAACCGCTGTGCCCGTCCTTGAACGGCTTGAGCATCGGATCCCAGGTCGGGACCTTCGATTCGGTCGAAAAGCAGACCTCGAACCCGTTCTTCCACGGCGGACTGAATTCCTTCGTATTGCCCGGCTTGCCGCGGTTGGCGTCCTGGATCTGCGTCGTCAGCGTACCGAGATGCCATTTGCCGAAATGCCCCGTGGCATAGCCCTGCTGCCGCAACAGTTCCGCCAGCGTCAGCTCTTCGGGTTTCATATGGCCCCTGTTGGCAAAATAAACCCCGTAGCGAAACGGATGACGTCCCGTCAAACACGAGCCGCGCGTTGGACTGCACACGGGCGAAGACGAATAGAACCGATCAAAGCGCACCCCGGCCGCGGCCATGGCATCGAGCTGCGGCGTCTGGATCGGCGACTTCGGGTTAAAGCAATGCACGTCGCCCCACCCCAGATCATCGGCCATCATCAGAACGATATTGGGACGGTTTTCGGCGGCCGACGCCGCACAAACGCCCCAAACCATCAACCATCCAACCGTACGCCTCAAACCACCCTGTTTTCCGTTTGCGTTCTTTTTCATCCAATCCTTACC
>NZ_JBFJYW010000323.1:0-4136 GCF_041622395.1 Pontiella sp.
GAGAAGGCCGGTTTGCTGAAGGAGGCCGTCCTGTTCTATAAGCGCAACCGGGCCGTCTGTTGGGTGGGGATGGTGGTGGTGGTTTTAACGCTGTTGTTCATCGCGGAGTTGCAAAGACGGGTGGTTGAAACCCGCAACGCCCGGGATCTTGCCGAAGCGCACCGGCGCGAGGCCGAGGCCGCGACCACGCTCTATCGCGACGAGCTGACGCGCAATATGCATTTTTTGGAGAGTATGTCGGTCGATCTGGAAGCCGAGTCGTACTTGCTCTCCAGACGGTTGATCTATTCCGATCCCGTGCCGGCGCTCGAGCTCGCGATTCAACGCTCGAAGTTCCTGCTCGAGAATGAAGCGGAAGGCAACGCGGCATCGGCAATCCAATATTGCTACTTCATCAAGCAGGACTTTGCCCAGGTCATTGAGCTCTATGAAAGCCAAGGCCGGGGGAATCGCGACCTCTATGAGCTCAGTCGCGAATATGTGGATAAGAAGGACGGCGAGTTGTTGCCCCTTGACCAGTTGTCGGATCTTCTTACCCGGCTGGGAGGCGGTGCATACAATCGTCGGCAGCTGCTCGAAAAGATGCTTGCGTTCGATTATGCGGTGCGGAAGGAGAAGACCGGGTATGAAAAGCCGGTGCGGGCGGTGCTGGCCGGGTGGAATAGGCGGTGGACGCATGGACGCTTCGAGTACGATCCGCAGCAGAGTTCCTTGCTGTTGCGCGGCGATCAGCTGAAGGAGTTTGCCGTTTTTTCCGAAAACACCTCCGGCGAGAGTCCCCTGCGTTTCATGAGCATCAAAATCATCGATGCGCAGGGAACCGGTCTGAATGATCTCGGACAAATCAATACGCTGCATGTCCAGGAGCTCGATATCCGCCGAACCAAGGTGACCGATCTTTCGCCGGTCCAGCGCTTCCCCGCGTTGAAGAAGCTGATTGTTTCCCGCGGGCGGTTTTTGCCCGAGCAACTCGGGCGGGTCCCGGAACGCGTGCAGGTGCTGGAGCGATAGGGCCCCTTTGCCGTCGCCTGGCCCATCGGTTCGGGGCGGCAAGTGGCTTTTCGAATCCGGATTCGCGGGCAATGCCCAAGGCTGACGCAGTTGATGAATTCCTGCGCCATGTCACTATTTCTTTAAACATGGCGTTATTAAATGCACCGGGGAGTTGTTCCCCGAGAGACCCAACCCTTTTGCGGATGAACCGCCCAGAATCGGAGATCGACAGATGAAAACAGCACCGTGGATTGCAACCTTGCTCGCCCTACCCATGCTTGGCTTGGCCAAACCCTGCGAATTCGAGTTCGAGTATGTGGGGCCGGCCGTACAGACGGAGGGCATGCATGTTTGGGGCTCGTCGCCCGTCATCGGCCCGGATGGAAAGGTGCATCTCTATGTCGCCCAATGGCCGATCGATTCGCAACCGGACTTCGACGGCTGGTTCAAGGATTGCGAGATTGCGCACTATGTCGGCGACAAGCCGGAGGGGCCTTTCGAGTTGGTCCGGGTGGCCGTTCCGGACCAGGACGGCACCTTTAATTCCCCCCATAATCCGACGATTCAGCACATCGACGGCAAATACGTGCTCTGTTTCATTGTGAATGAAAACAACAAGTTGGCGACCCAGCGCATCATCATGTATGTCGCCGACGACCTGAACGACGCCTGGAAACCGGCGGCGGGCGCCGAGCAGGACGGGACGATCCTCCGCAAATCCGCCGAACCCACCGATTGGAACCACACCGCAAAACTGGGGGTCTCGAATCCGTCCCTGATCAAATTCAACGGCAAATACATGCTCTACATCAAAGCTGTGCTTCCGAATGGCGGCGGCTACACCTACGGGGTCGCGGTGTCGGATTCCCTGGAAGGACCTTACAAAAACCACCCGAAAAAGGTGACCCGTGGCGGGATCGAGGATGCCTATGCGTTTACGATGGACGGCACGGTTTATCTGCTTAGCCGCAATTTCGGACACATTAAGGGAGGTTCTCACGGAGGCGGACTCCTTTGGACGTCCGCGGATGGGTTCTGGTTCCCGAAGGACGATGTGGAGCTGTCCTTTGAACCGTTGTCGCACTATGTCGGCACGAAAGAACTGGAAGCCGGCACGAAGTATCGACCGCCCGCGAAAGTGAAGGACTATTCCGGCCGGCTGGAACGTCCGCAGATTCTCATGAAGGATGGGGAACCCGCGTATGTTTATATGGCGACCGGGATCAGCACCCGGGACGGATACGGCAGCTGTTCCCATGTTTTCAAGATGAAGAAAAAGTGAGCCGAGAGGCGTGAGCCGGCGGCGGAGTCCCATGAACCCCGCGCGGTCGAAGCCACACGCCCTGACGGGGCGAATCAATTCGCGTCCTGCGGTGTCCCGTCAGGCATAAAGCCACCTCGTGGCGGCGGCTCTACGGCGATGCCCAGGGCTGAAGTTTGTTGCGCCTTCGGCGCATCGCAAGCCATCGATCCTCTCGGATTCGGGGCCCTCTCCATAAACGTTTAAGCGAACCCGGTTTTCTCGGAAACCGCACCCCGCGAATCAATCGCGTTTTTTTTGCTCTGCTGTCACCCTCGAAGGAATTCCGGCGCTTTCATGGGTACGGAGGCTGTTTCGCGGGATTCGACCCGGGCGGCCAACTAACGGAATTAACTGGAGATGAAACAATGAGGAAGACAGCATTGACCGCAATCCTGGCGATGGGGTTGGGCGGCTTGGCCGGCGCAACCACGATCTTTGACGCAGCGACAGACAATACGGTACTGTTAAACAACGGGGTTGCCGATACGGGATCAATGACGCTCTCGGGGGGGCCGGGGAACCTGGTGCTCACGAATGCCAACGGAAGCTTCAATATGGGAGGTTTTGTAAGCATCGAGCATATCAATGCCCTGAACGCAAGTGACTTGACCGCCACCGATACGGTTACGTTGTCTTTGAGGGTGGATTCGATTGCCGGCACCTGGCGCGCCAATGGCGCTCAGTTTGGAATCGTTGGCGATGCGGCAAATCCCAGTGGAACCAATAACTTCTTGGTTGGGATCGAGGCCGCAAACACCGGATCGGATGTGGCCATCCTATCCTCCTGGATTTCGACCGGGCTGGGATTCGATGCGCAGGAAGCCAGCGTACTCAACGGATTCGGCATGGAGATTGCCGCCAATGTTGCAGGGTACACCATCACGCTCTCGGACATCGTCGTCGCCAACTCCACCGTTGCCGGAATCAACAACGGCGCGACCTCGGCAACCATAAGCGGCAGCTTCGCCCCCGGCGACTTCGTCAATTATTTCGGCAACGGCCATTTGTATTTTGCCGCACAACGGTATAACACCAGCCCGGCAACCGATCCGCTGGTGACCACGATCAGCGAAGCGAGCATCGCGGTCGAGACCCAAACCAATCCGCTGCTGGCCGTGGCTCCGGGCATGCTCTCCCTCGAACTTCTTGCCCCCGACACGAGCGTAGCCGGCACCCTCGCCGCGTCGTATAGCGTCGGTGCAAATTCCTCGAGCGATATCGAGGTCGTTTCGCTGGTGGCCGATGCCGGGTTCAGTGCCTCCATGGGCAGCACGACCCTCGGATTGGGCAACCCGGACGAAGAGATCATCGTCACCTTCAACAATTCCGTCGGACTTACCAACCTCGGGGACACCACGAATTCCACGCTGGTCGTCACCTGGACCGAGGTGGGTTCCGGGGTAACCAATACCGCGGAAGTCGCGTTGGATGTCACCTATATCCCGGAAGCGCCTTCCGCGCCGGATCATGGTTTGGTTGTCTTTGAAGCGTCGACAGGCAATACGACGCTGTTCAGCAACAACGTTAAAGGGGATGATTCCAATGTCGCGCTTTCGGGGGCTTCTCCGGATCTGCTGCTTGCGGTGGATGGCGGCGATTTCTTCTCGGGCGGATTTGCGAGCACCGAATCCATCGAAACCCTGCTGGGGGCTGCCCTGACCTCCAACGACACGGTAATGATCAGTCTGACGGTAGATTCCGTAACCCATACCGGCAGCTCGGAGCTCCGGTCGCGAGGGATCGAGTTCGGCATGTCGGCGGAAGCCATTTCGAGCGGTGGAGGCTCCGCGAGCAATTTCGTCGTGCGCATCGGCGGTGCCGGCAATGGGACCGTCATTCA
>NZ_JBFJYW010000324.1:0-3999 GCF_041622395.1 Pontiella sp.
ATAGACCAGCTGGGATATCGACAGCCCGGAGTCGAGGATCTGCTGCTTGAGCGCCTTGACGTCGGCCGCGGAAATCAGCTTGTGGTCGACCGGCGGAACCGGGTCCTGCCAGATCAGATCTTCGGCCGGAACTTCGGGGCCGAGATAACGCGACTTCGGTCCCATGTCGCGGTGCGTCAGCTTGAACCAGGCGCGGGCGAATGCGTCGTAAAACTCGTCCGGGTTGTCCAGATAGCGCTGCGAGATCGGCGCATAGATCGGGTCGAACTTCAGCGAGAGATCCGCCGTGGTCATCATGGGCGGATGCTTCTTTTTTGGATCGTGCGCATCCACGACCATATCCTCTTCGTCCACATCCATGGCGTACCACTGGTGCGCGCCGGCCGGGCTCTTGACGAGCTCATAGTCGTATTTGAGCAGGACCTTCAGGTAGCCCATGTCCCAAGTCGTCGGGTTCGGCTTCCAGGCGCCTTCGATGCCGCTGGTGATGGTGTCGCCGCCCTTGCCGGTTTTGTAGCTGCTTTTCCAGCCCAGCCCCATCTGTTCGATCGGGGCCGCTTCGGGTTCGGGGCCGACGTGCGTGGCGGGGCCCGCACCATGGCACTTGCCGAACGTGTGGCCGCCGGCCACGAGCGCGACGGTCTCTTCGTCGTTCATGGCCATGCGGGCGAAGGTGGCGCGGACATCCTTCCCGGAGGCAACGGGGTCCGGTACGCCGCCCGGGCCTTCGGGATTCACATAGATCAGCCCCATCTGCACGGCGGCCAGCGGGCTGTCCTTCTTTTCAACATCCAGGTCCCGGTCGTCGTTTTCCAGCCACACGGTTTCGGAGCCCCAGTTGACGTCGTGATCCGGCTCCCATACGTCCGCGCGGCCGCCGCCGAACCCGAAGGTCTTGAAGCCCATCGATTCGAGCGCCACGTTGCCGGCGAGGATGATCAGGTCGGCCCAGGAAATCCTGTTGCCGTATTTCTGCTTGATCGGCCAAAGCAGGCGGCGCGCTTTGTCGAGGCTGACGTTGTCCGGCCAGCTGTTGACGGGGGCGAAGCGCTGTTGGCCGCGCCCGCCGCCGCCGCGTCCGTCGCCGACGCGATAGGTGCCGGCGCTGTGCCAGGCCATGCGGATCATGAGGCCGCCGTAGTGGCCCCAGTCGGCCGGCCACCAATCCTGCGAGTCGGTCATGAGTTGGGTCAGGTCTTTTTTGACCGCCTTCAGGTTGAGCGAGTTGAATGCGTCGGCGTAGTTGAACGCTTCTCCCATGGGATTGGACTTGGACGAATGCTGGTGCAGCAGTTCCAGCCGGAGCTGGTTCGGCCACCAATCTTTGTTCGTCGTGCCGCTAGCGGCGGCATGGCTTTTTCCTGTTACGGGGCACTTGCTTTCTTCACTCATGCTTCTCTCCTTGCTGGTTAGTTAACGATTTTCCAACACCTTGAAGGGGTTACGCTCAAGCTTCACAACCGCAACTGAATCGGCCTAATGGTCAAACAGGCAATGCGCCGAGCGGAACATACGCCTTTTACTCCGCTCCGCCATGGACGTCCATTTATTTTTCAATCGAGGCTTGCCGAGGGGCCTGGGCGATGAGCTGGACGACGGCGGAGAGGCCGTGGTGCAGGAGCCCTTCGTGGATCTCGCGGTCGACCTCTTCCGCGAGCACGATGTCGAGTGCTTGGAAGTCCTGCATCAGCATCGCCGCCGAATACATCAGCTCGGGGACGGGCGGCCCGCCATCGCCCGGCATTTCCAGCTGGCGGACCGTGTAGGCCTCCAATAGAAATCGACCGCCTTCGGTCAAGCCATCGGCTGCGGCCGCGTGGACTTTTTTCCGCAAGGGATCCGGCAGGTTGCAGAAGATCGAGACGATGTTGTCCCAGTGGTTCGGCTCGATGACGAAGTCGTCGAGGTCGGCGCAGACCGTCTTGATTTTCACGCCGTTTTCTTCCGCAAACCGCCGCGCTTTTTTCAGCGCGACTGCGGACAGGTCGACCGAGGTCACAGCGAACCCCAGCTTGGCCAGAAAGACGCCGTTGCGCCCTTCGCCGTCGGCTAGGCACAGCACGTTGCCTGGCTTCAGCTTATCCGTGTTGGCTTTTAGGAAGTCATTCGGTTCGGTGCCGTAAACAAATTCATCGGTTGCGTATCGTTCGTCCCACATAAATAAACTCCTATCAACGCAAAGGCGCTAAGAACTCAATGTTACGCAGAGCTTTGCGAATCTCGGTTTCCTTTGCGACTTCGCGTTGAAACTATATTACGACAGCTGTTCGATGTTGCCGCGGGCGAAATCCTCGAAGGCGGAGAGCCCGGCCTTGGCGCCTTCGCCCATGGCGATGATGATCTGTTTGAAGGGAACCGTGGTCAGGTCTCCGGCGGCATAGATGCCGGGCTTGCCGGTTCGGCAGTGGCCATCGACCACAATCTCGCCCATGGGGTTGAGTTCGACCAAGCCTTTGAACGGCGCGCTGTTGGGCGTGAGGCCGATCTGCACGAAAATGCCGTCGGCTTCGATCGTTTCCGTCATGTTGTCGGTCCGGCCTTTTGCTTCGATGCCGACGACTTTCGATCCATTGTCGAGCACCTTCGAGGCGGCGATATTCAACTTGATCGTCACATTGTCGAGCGATTCGGCTTTATTGACCAGAACGCCATCGGCTTTCAGCTCCCCGGCGAATTCAAGCAGGGTGACGTGCGAGCAGATGCCCGCGAGATCGATGGCCGCCTCGACGCCGGAGTTGCCGCCGCCGACCACCACGACGGGCTTGTCTTTGTAGAACGGGCCGTCGCAGTGCGGGCAGAAGGCCACGCCGCGGCCGATGTTTTCCTTTTCGCCGGGGATGCCGAGCTGCCGCCATTTGGCACCGGTCGCCAGGATCAGCGCGCCCGTGGTGACGGTTTCGCCGCCCATCATCTGCAGCGTCTTGCGGGGGCCGTCTTCGATACGCTCTACGCGGCGGTGTTCGAGGATGTCGATGGGGTATTCGCCGAGATGCTCGAAGAGGTTGGCGGCCAGTTGCGGCCCTTCGGTGTAGGGGATCGAAACCAAGTTTTCAATGCCCTTGGTTTCGTTGACCTGCCCGCCGATGCGCTCGGCGACGATGGCGGTCTTGAGCCCTTTGCGGGCGGTGTAGATGGCCGCCGCCGCGCCCGCCGGGCCACCGCCGATGACGGTGACGTCGTATTCCTTGGTGTCGGCGGCTTCGATTTCGCCCGCGCCGAAGTGCGCCTCGAGTTTTTCGAGCAGGTCGGCGAGATCCGCCTTTCCGGCATGCAGCAGCGTGTCGCCCGCCATCACGGCGGGAACGCCCTGGATTTTACGCTCGGAAATCTCGGATTGGAAATGGGTGCCTTCGACCATTTCGTGGTGGAAGTCGGCGTGGATCAGCGCCATCTGGTTGAGCGCCTGCACCACGTCGGGGCAGTTGACGCAGCCGGTGGAGACGTACGAAACCAGGTTGATCGGTCCTTTGAGCGCGGCGATTCGTTTCCGGATGCCGTCGTCCGGCCACTTGCCTTTGCCGTCGGCGTTGAGGATGGCGAGAATGAGCGTGGTGAATTCATGGCCGCCGGGAACGCCGCGGATGACGATCGGCAGTTCCTTGCCGTCGCGTTCGAAGCGGGTTTCGAATCCCTCGCTGTCGAGCTCGACGAGTTCGATCTTGTCGGAGGTCGATGCCACGTCGCGCATCATTCCGACGAGTTCCTGCTCCGCCGGATGTCCCTTGGCGCTGACCCGCAGACGGAAAGCGGAGTTCAGATCGGCGTAGACGGTTTTGAGTTGGTTGAGCGTGGCTTGGTCGAGCATGGGATCTCTCCTGTCAGGATTTTTTTAACGCAAAGACGCGAAGTTTTCCAAGATGCGCAAAGCGTTGCGAGACTCGTCGTCCTGTGCGGCTTTGCGTTTATGAAATTGCCGCCCCCCGCCAGGGGGAGGTGCGGGGGGCGGCTTGGGGTGGGGGAATTGAATGTCGAATAACGAACAAGGAATGTCGAAGTAAA
>NZ_JBFJYW010000325.1:0-3988 GCF_041622395.1 Pontiella sp.
CGCCCGACGCCGATCGAACCCTTGTCGCCGTAGAATTCGATCATGGAACCGAACTTGCCGGGATGATCGCGGTAGATGGTCGGGCCGTTTTTATATTTGTACCCCTGGTACTCGGAGCCGTTGTAGCCGATCGGGAAGAAGAATTCCGGGCCCGAATGATCCATGCCCAGCGCCCACTGGATAATGTCGTAGTGGTGCGCGCCCCAGTCGCCGTTCTTGCGGGCGCCGTATTCCCAATAGGAGCGCCATCCGCCGCCATAGTTTCCTTTGACCCGGTTGGCGTTATAGGGAAACCACGGGGTCGGCCCCAGCCATCGGTCGTAGTCGAATCCTTCCGGAATCGGTTGCTCGGGCAACACGACGCCGTCGGGGAAGCGCCCGAGCCGCGCGTAGATGGTATGGACCTTTCCGATCCATCCGTTGCGCACCATTTCCACCGCCTTGCCAAACGACGACTCAGAACGCTGCTGGCTGCCCACCTGCAGGATCGCGCCGTGCCGGCGGGCCGTATCGGCCAGCAGGCGGCCTTCCCGAATGGTCAGGCTCATCGGCTTCTCGACATAGACGTCCTTGCCGGTGCGAATGGCGTCGAGCGAAATCGGCACGTGCCAGTGGTCGGGGGTGATGACGAAGCAGGCATCGATGTCGCCGCGCTCCATGATTTTTTCATGCTCGTTGTAGCAGGCGCAGTCGTTGTTGCCGTATTTCTGGTTCACCGCGTCGCGCGCCGCCTCGCGTTTCTTTTTGTCGACGTCGCACACGGCGAGGATCTGGACCGACTTGTCGCCGAGGTTGCGGCTGAAGTGGCCGCGCATCATCAGGCCGAACCCGATCATCCCCAGCGTGATGCGTTCGCTGGGCGCGGTGAAACCGCCGAAGCCCAAGGCGCTGGAAGGAATTACCGTTGGCGCCGCAACGGCGGCGACTGCCACCCCCGAGCTGCGCAGTAGATTCCTGCGCGAGATGGGGGCTTTATCTGTTTTCTTCATCATGGTCATACCCTTTCCGGGAACCTGCTTCCCGTCCCTTTCGTTTATAAGCCTGCCGACACTGGTTCACACAACGTCAACCAAACCATACTCTTGGACACCCGCCAAAGACAACCCGAACCCGGCCAAAGACGCGGCGCATCATGCGGAATACCGAACGATCAGCCGTCCCTTCAAAAGGTGCTCCCCGGGCTCGTTCGGCCCCACCACCGAACCGAAGGCCTGCTTCGCCAGCAACTCGATCGGCTGGCGCACGGTGGTGATCGGCGGAATAAACTGCGCGGCGGCCGGGATGTCGTCGAATCCGGTCACGGCCATCTTCCGGCCCGCATCATGCAACGCGTGCAAGGCCCCCATCGCAATCACGTCCGTCGCACACACCAGCGCAAGCCCATCAAGGCGACCCGTTAAAATATTCTGGGAGGCCCGCAGCCCCGCGTCGAACCCGTCGGAGACCCACACATGGTTTTGGATTTCGATTCCGCGTTCTTCCCCGGCGTGCTGCAACGCATGGAATCGCAACGCATGGCTGTAGAGATTCGACCCGATGAACGCGCAGCGCGCCAACCCCTGCGACGAAAGGTGCGCCAACAATTGTCGGGCGGCATCGAGCTCATCGATTGCAATTCGAACGCTCTGCTCCCCGCCGCTGCCATGCCCGATCCGCGCCACCGGGAGATCGTCGAACCCGTCGAGCCATTCCGACCGGTCGGCCGTGCCGATCACAATCAATCCATCGATCGCATGCTTGCGCAAAGGCGCGAGGTCCGACGGTTCGGGATGCCGCCCCTTGAATCCGACCAAAACCAGGGAATAGCCTTGATCATGCGCCAGCGCCTGGAGCTGTTCGATAATCGTGCCGAAGAACGGGTCGCGGAAATCGTAGACCACCACGCCGACGGTCATCGACGCCTTCCCCTTGAGCGTCAGCGCCGCCGCGCTGGGCACATAGCCCATCTCCTGCGCCGCATTCACCACCCGTTCGATCGTCGCCGCCGCAATCCCCACCTCGCGCGCCTTCCCCGAAAGCACCCGCGACACCAACGCAATCGAGACCCCCAACCGCTCCGCAATTTGTTTCTGACTCACCGCCATACCATCACCTCAAACTTTTGAGATAGTGTCTGCATCCCCGTCCGGAATCAAGAATTCGCTCGATCATATCCGCAGCACGCATCTGTTCACGATCGTGAGCGTTTCCGTTCCAGCCACCGGTACGCATCTGTTCACGATCGTGAACAGATGCGTGACACGGAGCAGGAAACCGGTATGTTCGTCCCATGAAATGGGAAGCGTTTCATCATCCGGATTTTTCGTTGCCCGTCGTGCGCCGCAAGGTGGGCGGCGAACTTGTTACGCTGCTGGATCAGACGGCGGGGATGTTGCTGAGCGCGGGGGCTTGCGATTTTTACGGGCATTGCTATCCGACCGACAAGGCGTTCCGCACCTCCATCGCCCGCCTGCAAGCCAAAGGCCTGGTGGTTAAGCCGCACACGGACGGAACCCTGCCGGAACTCCGGCTGACGCCGGAAGGCGAATCGATGGTTCCCGACTATTTCAACCCCGAGCGCCGCTGGAACAAAGCATGGAACCATTGGTGGTATGTGCTGATGTTCGATGTGCCGGAAAAGGAGCGGTCCTACCGCGACAAGCTCAGGGGATTTCTCAAACGCCTGCATTTCGGCTGCCTGCAAAAGAGTGTCTGGATCACTCCCAGGGATATCCGTCCGGAATATGACGATCTGGACCACGCGGCAAACGTCGAGAGCGTGGCCCACCTGTTCGAAGCCCGCACCGTGCTTGGCCACGGCAACGAATCCGTTGTTCGAGAAGCGTGGGATTTCGATGCACTCCGCGAGCATCAGGCGCAATACAACGCCTGTGCCGAAAAAAACCTTTCGCGACTCGCGCAGGGAAACCATCAACCCGCGGAACTCGCTCAACTCATGCGGATGGACAATCTCGCCTACTCCCAAGCCATGGCGAACGATCCCCTGTTGCCGAACGAACTGCTTCCCGGGGATTATCTAGGGAAAGAAGCGCATGCTCACCACCGAGCCCTCCTGCGGCAGGTCATCGAGCGGTCCTGACCGCTGGTGGACCGTCAATGGCCAATCGTCTTCCCCTCTCGGAACGCATCTGCTCACGATCGTGAGCAGATGCGTTCCGGAAGAAGCTCGCAAACGAACCTATTGGGTCTCGAATTCCAGGCGGAAGTTGGCGTTGGAGGCCGCCGCGGTCAGCAGGAGTTTCAGGTCGAGGGAGTTGCCGGCGCGGGATTGGTCGAGGATTTCCGGGACGGCATGGGTCCAGGAAAGAAGATCGGCGGATTGGATGATGCGAGAGCGGGCGGCACAGGTTTGGTCGAACGCGTACTCCAACAGAATGGCGGGACGGCCATAGACGTCGTTGGTTAGCGTGCCGGCCAGCAGGGGAACGGAGTTGGACTCGAGCCAGGCGGCAAAGGGCGCCGGAGCGTTGGTTGCGGAGGCTTCGACGATTTCGAATTCGATGTAGACGTCGGCGGCGGGGGCGTATGCGGCATCGCCCGGCTGGTAGGCGTGGAGGGAGACGGTTCCGGAGGAGGAGCCGAGCTCCAAGCGATGGAGCACTTCATCGACGACGACGTCGGACGGGCCGGACTGGACCTCCATTTTGACGGGGAGCCCGCTGCCGGCATAGGCATTGACCTGCACGGTTCCGCCGCCTACGAGCTGGTTGGCCAAGGGTTCGATGAAGATATGCTGGATCTCTTCGGCCACGACGAACGAGCGCAGGACGGAAGCGGCCGCCGCATAGGTTTCGTCGCCCGCCTGCGCGGCGACCACCTCGACGGTTCCGGTGCCGGTGAAATAGACGCAATTGCCGGCGTTTGTCGCGGGGCCGGACTGGACCGAATAGGCAACGGGCAGGCCGCTGTCCGCCGATGCATCGAGCGCAACGGAACCGAAGGCGAGCTTTTGATGGGGGATCGTTTCGAAGGAGATGGTTTGCGCCAC
>NZ_JBFJYW010000326.1:0-3934 GCF_041622395.1 Pontiella sp.
ATGCAGCCGCCGCGGAGGATGCCGAAATAAAGCAGGGCAATGCTGATGAGCGCGGTGAACCAACGGCGCTGGAAATGCCGCAGCGAAAGCAGGCTCGCAATGGCCAGCAGGGCGGCAAGTACGAGCAGATCGGCGATTTCCCAGTTGAAGGATTCCCAGTGGAATTCCTGCGGAACGTACGCCTCTTTGTAGTCGGCCAGATCCTGCGTCGGGGGGCGGAGGCATTCGTCCGAACGCTGGGCCCATGCCGGTCCGAACGGGGCGAGCGCGAAAAAGAGAAGAAGGAATAGCCGGATCAAGCGCCTTCTCCCATCATGTAGGTGGAGTCGAACCAGTAGTCGCCAAGGTAGTCGTCGACCGCTTCGCGCGGAATGCGTTCGATGGCGCCGTGGGGGCAGGCGATTGCGATCGCACACTCGTTGCAACCGAGGCAGAGGTCGGGGCGAATGGCGAGGAACATCGATCCGGTCCCGTGGTTGTTGCAGCGCTTCACGCATTTGCCGCAGGCAATGCACCGTCGCGGGTCCGGTTCGTAGAGAAACATGCCGTCGATCCCGCCGCTGAAGTTTGTGCGCGTGACCGCGTTGACCGGGCAGACGCGCTCGCCGTCGCGGTCAATTTTGTCGGAGTCGATATATTTATTGGTGATGTGGCCGTAGCAGACGACGCAGTTGGAACATTTCTTCGGATCGTTGAGCGCCTTGACGGCCGAGGGTTTTCGAACGCAGGCCGTCTCGCAGATGCCGCATTGCCGGCACAGGTCCGGATTGATCTGCCAGGCGAAACGGCGGCCCTGCGCGATAAATGCGGCCTCTTCCGACGGCGGCGAAAAGACGCGCGCCGTGGCCGCGCCGAGGACGGATATCCCGAACAGGTGACCGACGGTCCGCAGATAGTTTCGACGCTTCACGGCGCGTTCTCCAGTTCCGGCGGGTTCCACGCTGCGGGGGGCACGAACCCCTTGCTTAGCAGGGCCGCGTCGGCCTTTCGGCCGGAGATGGATAGCAATGCTTTGGTCAGGCGGTTTGCTGCCGCATCATCCACCTTGTTCATGTCGAGCATCAACGAGGTCAGCGGGATTTGCTCGGTGCGCCCGAGGGTGCGGAACTCTTCGGGGTTGGCGAAGTCGACGGCGCAATCGGCCGAGAGGGCATAGTCGCTGATCACGGCCGCATCGGCTTTGCCGTCGAGCAACTCCCCGATGTTTTCGCTGCAACTGGCGTGGGTGTCGATCTTGGCCGGCTGGATGCCGCGCTGCCCGAAGAGGCGCTTGGCGGCCTGATGTTTTTCGTAGGCGTCGGGTTGGCCCAGATAGACGTGCTTCCCGGTGAGCTCATCCAGCGATTGGAGGGGGGAGTCGACCGGGACGATCACGGAGCCGGATAGCCAGCGGTTGTTGCCGGGGTCGAGTACGTCGACGATGCGCCGGAAGTCGGCCTTAGCCTGTTTTTGGAGGCGCAGGGCCGTCCAGGGTTTGGAAAGCACGCCGTCGTATTGGCCGGACACGATGGCCTCCTCCAATTGGTAGGGTTCCGCGAAGTAGGTGAATTCCAGCGCAATGCCGTGCTCGGCCCGCAATTGTTCCAGCGATGCGGCGTAGCCGCGCGCGGCGACATCGTGCACGCAGAAACAGGCGGTGTCGGTGCAGTAGATGTCGTTGACCGCAATCTTCAGGGCCAGCGTTTCGGCTGGTTTGGAAGCGCAGCCCGCCAAGACCGTCAGGCCCAGTGCCAATAGGTGGAGTGCTATTTTACGCATTTGACGATGTAGCCCTTGCTTCCGGCGGCCAAATAGATGGTGCCCTTGCTGTCGACGGCGCACGGGATAAAGCTGCAACCCTTGACCAGCTCCTCGACGCCCTCGATCTGCTGGGCGTTTTTGCCGTCGGCATCGTAGATCTTGATGCGGGTGGGATCTTTTTCAACGGTCAGGATGGCGCCGTTGGGCAGGTAGGCCGCGCTTACCGGATTGCAGCACCCCTGGAAATCGTCGAGCGCGCGGCCGCGCTGGCCGAACTCCTGCACCAGTTCGCCGCCCATGCTGTAGCGCTGCAGCTTGAATGCGCCCAGATTGGAGATGGCCACCGTGTGGTCCGGCGCTTCGCAAAAATCGAAGATGCCGCAGCACAGGCGGAGCCCTTGCGTGATCTTCGCGGTTTCCTGGCCGGATTCCAGATCGAGGAATACCAGCGCGCGGGCCGAGAGATCGGCAACGATCAGCCGGCCGTCCATGATCTTGGCGGCCTTCGCGGATTTCAGCGATTCGAGCGTGTTGGTTTTCAGCTTTTTACCCGACGCATCGAAAATCCCTTGTTCCACGCCCACGGGAACCTGGACTTCTCGCATGCGGGCCCCCGATTTCACTTTTTTGACTTCGGTCAGGGTTGAGAAGACATGGATGTTGCCGTCCGGGGCAAACGCGATGGCCGTGGTGTTTTTCATCCCGGTTTCGAAGCTTCCGGCAATTGAGCCATCGCTTTTGAAGCAGGTGACCTTGCCGTTGGTTTCGAGGGCGCAGAGGGTGTCGTCCGCTCCGACGGCCAGTTGGCTGATGGAGCCGAGCTTGCCCTTGCCGATTTGGCTGCCGACGTGGTAGTTCGAGGCGAATGACGAGAGGACCGTCAATGTTGCAGTTGCCAGCGCGAGGTGTATTTTCATTGGAGGTCTCCCTAGGGTCATGATGATTGTGTGGATAAAAAACATCATGATGTGTACCGGCAAGTTGGCTTAAAAGCAACCTGCCGAGCTACTTTAGACCGAGGACCAAGAAGGGGGCGGCCAATCCCGCGCAACGCTAGCGTTGCTCGAGGTCGAAGCCTTTTTCCCCCAGAAGCTCGAGCAATCCGGTTTTGCCGGGCAGGTGGCCGGCGCCGACAACGACCAGATAGGTCTCCTCATTCTTCGCCATTTTGGCCAGGGCGTCGGCCCATCTCTTGTTGCGGGCGGTGATGAAACGGTCGTGGATCTCCGGGAAATCCTCGAAGCTTTTGGTCAGCATCTCCCCCAGGGTCCCGATATCGCCCGTCTTCCACGCGGTCAGGAGTTTTTCGAGTTCCCCCTCCATCAATTCGAGGTCGATGAGCGCACGGTTGACGAAATCGTTGGGATTGGCTTCGGAGAGGGAGTCGAACAGGCTGATCTGGTAATCGAGCGTTTCAAGCCCAACGATCCGCTTCTGGTCGGTCACGGCCTTGTCGTAGAAATGCTTGTCGAGCCCGTGTTCCGCGGAAAGGCCCATCTGCTGCATCTTGAGCAGCATCAGGGTCGTCGTGGCGAACCACGGCTTGAACGGCTGCACGGCCTCCATGGGGAGTCCTGCTTCCTTGCAGGCGGCCGCGAGATTCTCGTAGGTCGGCGCATCCAGCACGCTTTCAAGCTTGGCCGGAGGGGCAAGCATGGCTTTGCCCAAGATCAGTTGCTGGGTCTTGGGCGACATCATGTCGGCCATGTCGACCTCCAGCACCAGGACGGTGGCGTTGGAATAGGCCGCCTCGATCGCCGGGTCGAGCGGATAGTTCGCGGCCTTGAGCACGTGCGACGAGCCTGGGATATAGAAGGTCCCCTTTTTCGAGGTCGCCTTCCACAGGCAGTTGGCGGCCGAGGCCGACAGGGTTGCGAGCGAAAGCAGCAGGAGGGCTGCGGCAGGCACGGGGCGTATGCGACGGGTCTTCATTTTCTGCTCCTGTTGGAATTGGCGGAACTCTACCGGGTCGGGAGGCCAGGGAAAGGCTTTTCCGTCTGTTTCCTTCGTTTTGTCAGGATTCGTATGATCTTGCCAAACTTGTAGCCGTTTCTATAATCCCCGCTAAATTGTTCAGATACGAAATGTAACGGAGAAATCCGGGAGGAATAAAGAAATGAATACGAACGCAGTCGCGCAAGTTGCAAACGAAGCCCCGGTCCTGGAGCAAATCCAGACGGTCGGAGTCGAATGG
>NZ_JBFJYW010000327.1:0-3922 GCF_041622395.1 Pontiella sp.
CCGAGCTCGCGCAGCGCGGCTGGGATACGGTCGGTCTGGTGGGCACGCGCTTTACCATGGCGGAAGATTTCATTACGGGGCCGTTGCGCGACCGCCATCGGGTGCAGACCCTCGTCCCGCCGCCCCCGGTGCAGGGCGAGATTCAGAAAATCATCTACGACCAACTCTCCGTTGGACAGTTCGACGACGCGGCGCGCGACTATTTTCTTGGGGTCATCGATGCGCTTTCGTCGCAAGGGGCGCAGGCCGTTATTCTTGGCTGTACGGAGATTCCGCTTCTGCTGGAAGGCGTGCAATGTTCCCTTCCGCCCGTCGATTCGCTGGACTGCCATTGCCAGGCGATTGTCCGGTATATTCTGGACGAGGCGCATCCGGGGCCGGGCGCCGACGGGCTTTAATTGGGGGTCAGCCGCAAGTCCGCCTTGACTTCATTCCCGGCGTTCTTCAACCATTCCAACCCTGCCCATCTTTGCCCGACGCGCCGATCCGGCGGGCGGTATCGCGGGGAAGAGAGTTTAAACAGTATGGAAAAAACAAACCGAAACATTCAGGGACCGCGCAGCAAGGTGGCCATCATCGGCACCGGAAGCGTGGGCACCACGCTGGCGTATACGTTGATGCTGCGCGAAGTCGCCGGCGAGATTCTGCTCATCGGCCGCAACCAGGCGAAGGCCGAGGGCGAGGCGCTCGACCTCCGCCACGCCCAGGCCTTCCTGCCAAGTCCGGCGCGCGTCCGCGCCGGCGTGTTGGAAGACGCCGTCGATAGCGACGTCGTCGTGGCCTGCTTTTCCGCGCCGCAACCCGCAACGCTCACGGACCGCAACGCCATGGTGCGGAAGAATGCCGAGCTCATGCGCGAGATCTTGCCGCCGCTCGCGAAGATCGCGCCCGACTGCAAGCTCGTCATCGTTACCAATCCGGTCGACCCCATGACCTGGCTTGCGATCCAGCTGACCGGCTTTCCGCCCGAGCGCGTTTTCGGAACGGGCACCGTGGTCGATTCCATCCGGCTCCGGGAATTGCTCTCCGCCGATCTGCGCATCCACCCCGACGATCTGCGGGCCTACATTCTGGGCGAACACGGCGACAAGCAGTTTGCCGCCATGAGCCTGGCGCAGGCCGGCGGCGAACGGATCGTCCCAACGCCGGAGAGGCGGGCGTTTTGCGAGCGCGTCAAGGGCTTCGGCATCGAGATTTTCCAAAAGAAGGGCAACACCAGCTACGGCATTGCGCAGGCCACGTCGTACATCATCGAATCCATTCTGTTCGACGAGCGCCGCACCATGCCGCTGAGCGTCCTGCTCGACGGCTACCTCGGCCTGCACGATCTTTGCCTCAGCATTCCCGTGGTGGTCGGCCGCAACGGCATCGAACGCCACATCCAACCAGAACTCTCCGGGGAGGAGATCGCGCTCTTCCGCGAAGCCGCCGATACCGTCCGGAGCATCATCGACAACTTGAAAAAGGAACTGCCATGACCCAACTCGCCCAACGCACCCAACGTATCGACGCCTCCGGAATCCGCCGGGTGTTCGATCTCGCGCGCTCCCTCGAAAACCCCATCAACCTGTCCATCGGTCAGCCCGATTTCGACGTCCCGGACGGGGTGAAAAAAGCCGCATGCGACGCCATCGGGGCCGGGCACAACACCTACACGCCGACCCAAGGGATTGCGCCGCTGCGCCGGCAACTCCTGGCGGAGGAAAAAGCCTTTACCCAGCGCGACTGGAGCGAGCAGGAACTGCTCGTCACCTCGGGCGTCAGCGGCGGCCTTTTCCTTGCGCTGCTCGCACTCGTGGAAGACGGCGACGAAGTGATTATTCCCGATCCCTATTTCGTGATGTACAAGCAGCTCGTGCGGTTTCTCGGCGGCACGCCCGTCTATCTCGACACCTACGATTCGGACTTCGGCATCGATCCCGATCGGCTGGCGGCCCTCATCACCCCGAAAACGAAGGCGCTGCTGATCAACTCGCCGGCGAATCCCACCGGGCGCATCCTTTCGCGCAGCGAACTCGAAGCCGTTGCGGCGGTCTGCCGCAAACGGGGGCTGCTCGTTATCAGCGATGAAATCTACCGCCATTTCGCCTACGGTCCGATGACCTCGATGGCGGAGGTCTACGAAAACACGCTCTTGCTTGCGGGCCACTCCAAGTCTTACGGCATGACGGGTTGGCGGCTCGGCTATGCCTGCGGTCCGGCACCCATAATCAGAGCCATGACGATGGTGCAGCAATACAGCTTCGTGTGCGCGCCCGCCGTCACCCAATATGCCGCGCTGGCCTGCCCGCAGGTTGAACTCGGCCCCTACATCGACGACTATCGCGCCAAGCGCGACCTGATGGTGAGCATCTTGGGCGAGCACTTCAAGCTCGCCCCGCCGGATGGCGCCTTCTATCTCTGGGCGGAGGCGCCCGCGGGATACACCGGCACCAGCTTCGTGGAAAAGGCCATCGCCAACAACATGCTGATCATTCCCGGCGCGGTTTTCAGCGAACGCGACACCCATTTCCGCATCTGCTACACGGTGCCGGACGACATGCTCCGCAAGGGTGCCGAACTGCTCTGCAAGCTGGCCTTGGATTGAATTTGAATTGGAAGGAAGTGCACCATGGACAAACCGGCGGTATACGAACAGCTTTTCAGTGGACTCGACGCACTCTGCGCGGATGAGCCGGATGTGATTGCGCGCATGGCCACCATCGCCTGCGAGCTTTACCACGCCTTCGATCACTTCGATTGGGTGGGGTTTTATCGCAACATCGATGGGCAGTGCCTCAAGATCGGTCCCTATCAGGGATCGCACGGATGTCTCGTGATTCCGTTCACCAAGGGCGTGTGCGGCGCCTGCGCCCGCGAACGCCGGCTCCAGCACGTGCCCGATGTGGATGCGGTCGCCGACCACATCGCATGTTCCTCCACCACCCGGTCCGAGGTGGTGGTGCCAATGATCACGGAAACGGGCGAGTTGGTCGGGGTGCTGGACATCGACTCCAACACGCTCGATGCGTTCGACGCGATCGACCTGCAGGAACTGCCGAAGATCAACCGCTATTTCGAAGCGCCGTGACCCGCGCCGGTTGCCTGAGCGTGCGGACCCCAAAAAAAAAACCGCCGGATATGATCCGGCGGGGTAGGGTTTATGCCGCAGTTGGAGCCAATCCGCGGCTCAGGAGCGCGGCAGGCGGTTAGTTCGCCGATAACGCAGGCACTACGTCCAGCGGGGCTAGACTGCCTTCCATCGCTTCAACCTTGCTCCTGACATAGTCGCGCGGAGGCGGGCCGCTGCCCGGGTTGTTCTCCTGCTGCGAAACCGTGGCCGGCGGCGTTCCCGCCGGCTCGGTTGCTACTGTCGCTTGAGGGTGCGGTTCGGGCGCTACCTTGATCATCTCCGGTGAAGTTGCCCCCTCCGGTTCCTTCTGCGCGACGACCGGCTCTTCTTCCGTTGCCGTTGGGGTCTTGCACCCTGCCAGCGACAACATTGCGGCGCAACACAGGACGCCGGGAATCCATTTCCCGACCCGGGGTCTTCTTGTTTTTGTCATAAGATCACCTAAACCTCTTCGATTGGCTGTGCAGGTTCTTGCCGTTATTTCGGGCTGATCGGAACCGTCTCGATCGGCTTCAAGCTGTCTTCCAGCTTTTCAACCGGTTTCTTTTCGGGAGGCGGTGCCGGTTCCGGTGCTTCAACAATCACGGTTGGGACCACGGGTTTTTTGCGTTCCGGCTTGTATTCGCTTTTCACGGGCTTGTTCGAAATGAAAACCGACAGTCCGTCGACGACATAATGCTGCGACTGCGCGAGAACGTTGCCGTCCAAGACCATCCAGACATAGCACTCGTCGGTTTCGGGATCGAACCACAGGGCGCGCTGACGGCTACCCGCCAAGACGATGTCGAGGATGTCCCGATCGACGCCGAG
>NZ_JBFJYW010000328.1:0-3921 GCF_041622395.1 Pontiella sp.
CGACCACCTTCTTGGCGTCGGCGATTTCCGCCGGCGTTACGCGGATGCGGCGGGTGGACATGTTCGACCCATCGTAGAGGCGCGCGCAATCGATCACGGCCTTGTCGCCGCTTTCCTTAACCAGTGCAAGGATGCGGGCCGCGGCTTCCATGGCCTTTTCCTCCACGGCGGGGCGCATTAGAAAATCGTCGACCTTCTTGTATTTCTTGTCGGTGCCCCACTTGACGATCGGGGCATAGCTTCTTCTACTCATATCGGAATCCTTGTTTGACCTTTTTTCGGCAAACGGTGCCTGGGCGTGTTCTTTCTCCACGGAGCAATGCATTTTGTGTAGAAAGCCATCGAAAGCAACGTCTTTTTACCGTTTCTTGAATGGATCGACCGCCGAACGCCCGGGGCGTTGAAAACAAACCCGTAACGGATGCGTAACCGCCCCCCTTCTTCCCGCCCGCCTGAACAAGTATCCCAATGCCCGAATGGACTGTACAAATGCCGCAGCAAACCGTTTAATGGCCCCACTATGAATGCGAAAAACGTCCTGCCCCTCCTTTCCGCCGCCGCATGGGCCACCGCCCTCGCCGCCTCCGCCATGGATTTCACCGAACAAGGCGAATACCTTGGCTCGTCCGACTGCATCTCCTGCCACGAACGCTTCTACGAGCTCTGGAGCACCTCCCACCACGGCAAGGCGATGGAGGCCTTCAGCGTCTCCTTGGCCAAATCCCTGACGCCGATGACGGAGCCGATCATGATCGGCCAGGAAAAGTTCATCGTCGAGTTCGACGAACATGGCGGCATCCTCAAGGGGTTCTATCAAGACGGAACCGAGAAGGTCTGGCGGCTGCGCCACTCGTTCGGCGGCCGCAACGTGCGCTACTTCCTGATCCCGATGGATAAGGGCAAGCTTCAGGTGGCGCCGCTGGCCTACTATGTCCACCAAGGCCGCTGGTACGATGCGACGGCGAGCATGGTGCGCGACTTCCAGGACGACGGCCCCGCCGACGAAGCCGTGCATTGGACCGACCGCTCGCTCACCTTCAACACCTCCTGCCACGACTGCCACGTCAGCCAGCTCGAGAAAAACTACAACCCCGCCGACGACTCCTACACCACCACCTGGAAGGAGCCCGGCATCAACTGCGAAACCTGCCACGGCCCGGCCGAAGCCCACGTCCGCGAAGCCAAAGCCGCCGAGGCGCGCGGCGAGGAACTCAAATCCGACAACCTGAAACTGCTCCGCTTCCACGAGGATCTCGACATGGCCCAGCGCGACGCCACCTGCGGCCCCTGCCACGCCAAGGGCCAGGTTCTCACGCGCGATTTCACCCCCGGCGAACTCTTCTTCGACCACTACGACCTCACCTCCTACGAAGACCGCGACTTCTGGCCGGACGGCCGCGACCTCGGCGAGAACTACACCCAGACCGGCTGGATGGCCAACCAGTGCAACCTGAAAAGCCCCGGCACGCTCGAGTGCATCCACTGCCACACCTCCTCCGGACGCTTCCGCTTCAAGGACAATCCCAACCAGGCGTGCCTGCCCTGCCACGAAAAACGCGTTGAAAACATCCACCTCCACTCGCGCCACGCCGCCGAAACGGGCGTGACCTGCGTCGACTGCCACATGCCGACGACGGCGCAGGCCTACATGTCGCGCTCCGACCACACCTTCCGCCCCCCCTCGCCGGCGGCGACCCTCGAATTCGGTTCGCCCAACGCCTGCAACCTCTGCCACCACGACAAGGACGCGATGTGGGGCGACTACAAGGGGCACAAGAAAGAAGACGCCAAGTGGGCCGATCAACATGTGAAAGAATGGTTCGGCGAAGACTCCGGCGCCACGCTCCTCGAACAGGGCCGCATCATCCAGGCCTGCCGCAACTACGAGTGGGACAAGCTCCCCGAAATCCTGGCCTACCTCGAAAACCCGAACTGCGACCCCGCCAACAGCGTGGCGATCCTGCGCCTGCTCAACAACTGCCCGCGCCCCGAGAAATGGGCCGCCATCCGCAAACTGACCGGACACGAACATGAATGGGTCCGCGCCACCGCCGCCGCCTCGCTGCAGTACGACATGGCGCCCGAAACCACGAAAGCGCTGCTTCTGCTGGCCGCCGACCGCTACCGCACCGTGCGCATCCGCGCCGCCGGATCGCTGCTGACGCGCAATCTCGCGGGCTACACCGACGAAGAGCACGCCGCCTACGACCAGGCCCACGAGGAATACTGGAACTCGCTCATCATCTGGCCCGACCGCTGGAGCACGCACTACAACCAAGGCATCTACTACGACCGCATCGGCGAACCCGACAAATCGCTGGCCGCCTATGAAAAATCGATGGAGCTGCGCAACGACGTGATCCAACCGATGATCAATGCCGCGATGGTACACGCCCGCGCCGGAAACAGCACCAATGCCTACGAAATGCTGCGCCGCGCCCTCACGATCGAACCGAACGACCCGATGGTCAACTTCAACGTGGCCCTGCTCGAAGCCGAGTTCAACCGCCTCGACCAAGCCGCCACGCACCTGCGCACCGCCCTCAAGGCCGACCCCCAGATGGCCCAGGCCGCCTACAACCTCGGCGTCCTGCTCTGCCGCGACAACCTGGCCGAAGGCTTCAAGTGGCTCGAGTCCGCCGCCACCCTGGTGCCGGAAAACTGGAACTACACCTCCTCCTACCTCTTCTTCCTGCAACAGGCCAACCGCAGCGCGGAAGCCGAACCGTTCCTCTTGGCCGTCATCGCCACCGGTCGCGCCGACGCACAGACCTACTTTACGCTCGCCGGCAGCTACGAGCAGGAAGGCCGCCTTTCCGAGGCGCAGGAAATCTACCGGAAGGCCAAGCTCGCCAAGCATCTGCCGATGGATGCCAAGCGCTACGCCTCCCAAATGGAGCAACGGTTGCGGTAGCAAGTCCCGGGAGCCCGCCCCTCCCCGATGTTTTTATGTGGAAATTCATGAAAATGCTGATCGGGATCGGGTTGCTCCCGTTCTGCTGGGCGCTCTCGAAAGCCGTCTACGGTCTCTACTCGACCTCCGGCGGCCCATCGATGGCGGGCAACTGGGAAACCGCGGCCCTTCCAATCGGATTCATCCTTTGGGTGCTGGTCTTTTTCCTGATGCCCCGCCCCACCCGCACCTATGTGCTCGGCCATGAACTGACCCACGCCCTCTGGGCGCTGATGATGGGCGGCCGCGTCGGCAAGATGAAGGTCGGCGGCTCGGGCGGCCACGTGATGCTCTCGAAAACCAACTTCGCCATCACCCTCGCGCCGTACTTCTTCCCGTTCTACACCTTCATCGTGATCGGCGCCTACTACCTCGCCGGCCTCACCCTCGACGTGGAGCCCTATCGGGCCTGGTGGATGGGCGCGGTCGGCTTCACCTGGTCGTTCCACGTCACCTTCACCGTCAACATGCTGGCGCAACGTCAGCCCGACATCCAGGAACACGGCCGGATCTTCTCCTATGCGATCATCTACATCATGAACGTGCTCGTCATCGGCATCTGGATGGTGCTGGTCGGCGCCCCGCGGTTTTCCAGCTACTACCACCAAATCGCCAACGAAACAACCGCCGCCTACGGCGCCGCCGCCCAACACATCCTGTCGGCATGGGGATACGTGGCGGGACTGATTGCCAAAAGCAAAGCGTAGCCCCGGGCGAAACCTCCGCCGAAGGCCTGATACCCGATACACGAGAGAAATAATAACCCTAAATACGGGAATGGAACCGTGAATGTACGTTCATGAACATTTATATCGAAGAGGTTATAATAACTGCACCGATCCTCAGGACCGCGACTTTTATGTTCAATGAGGGAGGTGCCCGACAAGCCCCGCGCGCCGCCCTAAAAACGAGCAACACGGCCCAACCCCGACCCCGACACAAAAGACGCGATTGAACCATTGCCCCCA
>NZ_JBFJYW010000329.1:0-3915 GCF_041622395.1 Pontiella sp.
GAAAACCCCACCAGCGCGAAAACGTGGTCGTCGGTGAACGCCATGTAGGTTTTGACGCCGACGGACTCCAGCATCGAGCAGAGCACCAGCGTCTTGTCCTCGCAATCGCCGCCCCCCGCGATGAGGGTGCCGATCGGGTTGCGCGCATGCTCGACGCCATCGTCCGGGTCCGAAATGTAGTGGATCTCGTTGCTTACGAAATCGAGGATATCCTTGGTCTTCTGCAGTTCGTCGTCCTTCGAGTTGCGCACGGTGCGGACCGCCAGAATATTCAACTGCTCATCGATATAATCGACCTTGTTGAGATAGTCCATGTAGCTGCCGGCAATCAGCGAGTTGGCCACGGCCTCGATCTGCTGGATCTTGAAAATCGATTTCCCGCACGCTTCGAGCGCCCCCAGGAACGTGAGATGGCCGGCGCGGGCCGCTTGCCAGTTGGCCGCCGTCACGGAAATAAACGCCACCGCCACCAACGCCATCATGATCTGCACGACGGCCTTGCGGAAGATGGCCAGCAACAAAAAAAGGCTCCCGTAGATGATCCCCGCAACCACGACATGATTGCCGATGATACGCACCGCCTCCCGCAACAGGAACAAGGTAAGCAATCCGCACAGGAAGGCCACCAGATACCAGGTTTTGGTGTAGATCGAATGCTTGCGAGGGGCGGTCCCCCTGTTGAAAATCGCAACGATGGAAAGCAGGACGCCCAAAATTCCGGCCGTTGCGCCGCCGATTTTCATCGGCAACGACGGCCAATAGAGAAAGCTGCAAGCACAGAAAATAAAGAGGTAGAGCGCAGCCACCGCAAAGGAAATCCGCTCATCGCCATTCAACGAACGGATCTCCCCCGGTTGCCAGCGGCGGGAAGCGGGTTTGCGCGCGGGGGCATTTGTCTTTTGATCTAAAGTCATAAGCACACATTACTACCTTCATGGTCCCTTACCGGCAAGCGCTATCGAAGCTCATCAAGGCGGTTCTTGTCCTGTTTTTGGCGTGGCTTTGCGGCCGGAAAGATTGTATCGTCCGCCTATTTCAAGGAGCGGATTATGTGCGAAACATGCGGATGCGGAACGGCGAACGAACACCACCATCACGACCATGAACACCGCCACACCAAAACGGTATCGCTGGAGCAAAAGGTGCTGGCCCGGAACGATGAACTGGCCGACAAGAACCGGGCATGGCTGGCGGAGCGCGGCGTGGTGGCCATCAACCTGATTTCCTCCCCGGGTTCCGGCAAAACCTTCCTGCTGGAAAAAACCCTCGAAGCCCTCGACGGCCAAATCAAGTGCGGCGTCATCACGGGCGACCAGCAGACCGACCGCGACGCGCAACGGCTCCAGGGCAAGGGGGCGAAGATCCGCCAGATCGAAACCATCAGCTCCTGCCATCTCGACGCGCACCAGGTTTGGCATGCGCTGGCCGACGTGGTGGATGACGACTCCCAGCTGCTCTTCATCGAAAACGTCGGCAATCTGGTTTGCCCGACGGCCTTCGATCTTGGCGAAAGCTTCAAGGTGGCCCTGCTCTCGACGCCGGAAGGCGAAGACAAGCCGGTCAAATATCCGGTTCTCTTCGCGACCGCCAAGGCGGTCGTGCTCACCAAGATGGATTTGGCCGAAGCGTTGGACTGGGATCTCGCCGCCTGCCGGAAATATATCCAGCAGGTCCAGCCCGGCGCCAACGTCATTGAACTCAGCGCCAAATCCGGCCAAGGAATGGACGACTGGCTCAATTATCTCCGCCGGCTGGTTTCGTAGCCGGGGGTCAATAATCCGCGGCGGAACGGCCGCCGTCGAGCACGGTGGCAGTGGCGCCGATCCCCAGCCGGGCCACGCCCTGCTCCAGATAGGCAACCGCCGTCGCCCAGTCGCGGATGCCGCCGGACGCCTTGACTTTCATGCGGTCCCCCACCGTCTTGAGCATGACCGCGATGATTTCCGGAGTGGCCGACGACGGCCCGAACCCGGTGGAGGTTTTAACAAAGTCCGCTCCGGCTTCGCAGGCGAGCTCGCAGGCCTTCGCCACTTGCTCCAGCGTGAGATAGCAGCTTTCCTGGATGACTTTCACGATCACGCCGGCGCGGCGCGCGACATCCACCACCGCCTTGATGTCGGCGCGGACGGCATCGTAGTTGCCCGACAGGAACTGCCCGATATTCATCACCATATCGATTTCCTGCGCGCCGTCTTCAATGGCCTGCTCGGCTTGGAAGGCCTTCACGGCGGTGGTATCGGCCCCATGCGGAAAACTGAGCACGCACGACACCATGACCGGCGAATCGTTCAGCAGCTCGGCGGCAAGTTTGATGTCGCATGGGCGCACGCACATGCTGGCCACCCCGCGTTCGATGCACATGGCGGCGTTGGCGCGCAGATCCTGCTCGGTCTGGTCGGGTTTGAGTACGGCGTGGTCGATGGCGGCGGCGACTTCTTTTTCGGTATACATTTCAGCTTACTCCTTTAATTCTCTTCGGATTCCAGCAGCAGGATATCCTCGCCATCGAGCTCGACCTTTTCGATCTTGGTGAAACGGCTCGAAATTTTCTTGGCCGAAACCTGGACGTCTCCAACGTCCTTGTTCGCCTGGCCGATGTGCGTGGCCAGCTTGTCCATCCGTTGCCGGAACCGGTCGAAATCCTTCGACAGGGCGACCAGATGCTCCTGGATAATATGGATCTGCTTGCGGGTTGCCGCATCCTTGAGCACGGCGCGCGCGGTGGTCAGCACCGCCATCATGGTCGTGGGCGAAACGAGCCAGACGCGCGCGCGCTGCGCCTCTTCGACGAGCTCGGGATAGTGGCCGTGGATTTCGGCAAAGACCGCTTCGGCCGGGATAAACATCACGGCGCCGTCGGATGTTTCCCCGGGAATGATGTACTTGGATGAAATGTCCTTGATGTGCTTCTTGATGTCCTGCCGGAACTGCTGCTCGGCGTTTTTACGGTCGGCATCGCCCAGCGTGGTGTCGGTCATCCGCCGGTAGCTTTCGAGCGGGAACTTGGAATCGATGCAGAGCGTGCCCGTGGGTTCCGGCAGGAAGAGGACGCAATCGGCGCGCACGCCGTTGCCGAAGGTGTGCTGCAACGAATAGCTGTTGTCCGGCATCATGTTGGAGATCAGCGCACCGAGCTGCACCTCGCCGAATGCACCGCGCGAACGCTTGTCGGAAAGCACCTCCTGCAGCGAGACGACGTTGGACGAAAGTTTGGCAATGTTTTCCTGCGCCTTGTCGATGAGCGCCAGCCGTTTCAGGACATCGGCGAAAACCGACGTGGTTTTTTCGAATCCGTGGTTGAGGCGCTCCTCGACCTTGCCGCTGATCTCGCCGAGCCGCCGTTCGTTGGTGTCGATCAGTTCCTTGACCCGGTCGCCCAGCTGGCGGTTGTTGCGCTCCAGCGATTCGTCGACCTTTTTGCGGACGCCCTCGACGTCCTCGCGCAGCTCCTTTTCCAGGGTCTGGAAAAAGGTTTCCAGCCGCAGGAAGCGCTCTTCGCCTTGCCGGGCATTTTCATCCAGACGAGTATTGATCCGCGTGTTTCCGGTCAGCTGCAACAGCAAAACAGCGGCAAGAAGCACTAACACAGCGATCAAAAGCACAGTCGTCAAAACCTCGTCCTCCAAGAAGCGGCCAACTATGCCGAATGAGCCGGGGTTTTCAAACCTAGTTCTTGGTCCGTTTGCGGTAGTGCGGCGAATCGCCCCGTTCCTTGAAACCGATGGTCTCGCCGATCCCTTTGATGCGCCCGCTCAGGCAGCCGCGGCACATGGCCGAATTTTCGTCGGTGCAGGGCTTGTTGTCGTAGAGCTGGTATTTCGGGCGGTACTCGGTTTCGGTCAGATTGGGCATAATGACGTTGGCTCCGCACTTCAGCCCCTGCTCGCGGCCGGTATATTCGAGCGCCTGCAGCGC
>NZ_JBFJYW010000330.1:0-3890 GCF_041622395.1 Pontiella sp.
CAGTTCGAAGGCGGGCATGGGCGCATCGGCCAGCTCGAAGTCCAGCTTGCGCGCATCGTAGATCAACTTCAGCCGCCCCTGCTGCGCGTCTTCCAGCACCTGGAGCCAAACGGGTTCGCCCTCGCCGAGAATCACGCTCGTGCAATATTTGCGCGCCTCGTGCGGCCGGGCGGTCACATGCGGCCCGCCGATCACCACCGGAACGCCCCGGGCCCGGAACCGCATCGCCAGTTCGTAGGCTTCGTCGATCTGGGCGCTGTAGCTGGAGAGGGCGACCAGATCGAAATGGTCCACCTCGGTGGATTCGGCGGTCAGATCGGGGATCTCGATATAGTGGATGTCGTGGTGCTTGGGGGTCATGCCCGCGAGGGTGAGCAGACCGAGGCTGGGGAGCGAGGCGATCTGTTTGCTGCGCTCGACGAAGCCGGGCAGCGTGAGTCCAAGTTCGAGCAGTTCGGTATCGCACGCGCGGATACCGCTCATGGCGATGAATGCAATTTTCATGGTTATACCATCCTTTCGATGAACAAAACGATCGCGAGCAGGACCGATCCCGCGGGAATGAAAAATAGGTGGCGGAGCGCGGGTTTGAAGGCGCTGAGATAGCAAACCGTCGGCATCAGCACCGCGCCCGCCAGCATCAACGCGGAGGCGGCGGCATACGATTCGATGCCGAGCATCTTGCCCGTAAGGCCCATGCCGAGATTGAGAAACCCGATGCCGAAGAATGAGATGTGGGCCAGGCGGATCAGTCGGCGCGGCCAAGAGGTGTAGCCGCCCAGCCAATCCTGGTTGTGGAAGAACAAGCCGGGGATTGCGCCGGAAACGCCTCCCAGCGCGAAGCCGACCCAGGCTGCAAGGAGGTTAAGCATGGCAAACCTCCTTCGCCGCAATGGAGCCGAGCACGCTTCCGAGAATACGGAGCATGTGCGCGTTGGTGTCGGCATCCTTGACGGCAATCCGAATGGCCCGGTCGCCCATGCCCGTTCCCATCTCCGCTGCATCGCGAATGAAGAGCTCCTGTGCGCGGCAGAGTCCGATGGCCCTTTCGCCGTCGGGGCCTCCGACCGGCAGGTGGAAGAGGATGAAGTTGGCGATGCCGGGAACGAGTTCTTCGATGCCGAGGGCGCGGAGACCCTCGATCAATCGGGTCCGGAGGCGATGGGTTTCGCGGTAGCACTCCGCATAATAATCCGGATTGCGCAACGCATGCACCGCCGCCACCTGGGCGGGCAGGCTGACCGACCACGGCGGCAGAAGGCCGCGCAACGGTTCCAGGGTCTTGGCGGTGGCGCAAAGATAGCCCGCCCGAAGCCCGCTGAGCGCGTAGACCTTCGACATCGATTTAACCACGACCACGCCATCGTTGCAGGCCGCAAACCGTTCGAGCGACTCGCCCTGGCCGGCGTATTCGACATAGGTTTCGTCGATCCAAACGCGGGTTTTCGGATGGCGGTTCCTAAGCCGTTCCTCCAGTTCGTTTCGCGGGATGTGTCGCCCGGTCGGGCTGTTGGGATTCACCAGGACCACGAGATCGTACTGTTCCCGGAGCTGGGCCGCGAGCCGTTCGGTATCGACCGCATAGCCCTCGTCGCGCCGCAGGTTGAAGCGGTCGACCCGGCAGCCCACCACCTTTTCCAGCACGTGGGCATATTCGCCGTAGGTCGGGTTCAGCAGAAGCACCTTGGAGGCCGGGGTGAGCCAGTGCCGGAAGGCGAGGAAGATCAAGGGCGAGGAGCCGCCGCCGGGGAGTATGTTGCCCGGCTGAACGCCGCGCGCATGCGCGATCGTCTCCGCCAATCCTTCGGCGTGGTTGGGCGGCGAGGTGCGCATGATCCAGCCGAGGTGTTCGTGCAGGGCCTGTTGCGCTTCCGGGCACGGCGGATACCACGCATCGAGCACGTCGGCGCTGATGATTTCGTTCCGGCGCGACAGGTCGGCGAAGGTGTTGCCGATGGCGTTGAAAAAGGCGCCGCCGTGGTAGCATTCTACCGGGGCGCGGTACGGAACATCGAGTTGCCAGTCGACTTGTTGTTCCAGTCGATCCAACCGGGTCGCGAACCGCGTCAGTTCCGTTTCGATGTTTTGGGTGGAGGCGGTCAGTAGCTCGTAGTCGAGTCGGCCGCATTGGAACGATCGCCCCGCCGGGCGCATGCCGAGGCGTAGGTACAGGTCGCGCACCTTGCGATGCCCGACGGCGACCAGCCGCTTGCCCCCGCGGTCCTGAATCAAGCGGAATGCGGCATACATTAGCGCCGGGGCCACCCGCGAGCCGCGCGATTGGTCGACGACCGTCAGCGCACGGATTTCGAACAGCCCCTCGTCGAAATCCAGCGGAACCGATCCGCGGGCCAGGTAGTTGTCGATCGAATAGCGAGGGCTTTCGGGAGGCGTGACGCCGACGAAGCCGACCAGCTCGTCCTCTTCAAACGCAACGATGTAAATGCTTTCGACCTCGTCCCGGTCGTGGAGGGTCTCTTCTTCGCAGGTGCTGAACTGTCCCAATTCGGCGGCATACACCCGGTGCCGGATGCGGTCGATTTCCGATGCGTCGCCAGGGGTTGCCAGGGCCAGTTTCGTTTTCTTGTTCATGGGCGGTCTCCTTCGTGTTTGAACATTCCGTGTTCGAGAAAATATTTGGTTTGCGCGATCGCCTTGCGGTTGCGCGAGATGCATGGATGCGTGGCGTGGAGCTGGACATAGTCGGTGTACGTCGCGGGCTTGACGCGCGCCAGCGATACCTTGCCGTCGTCCTTGCCGGGAATCAGCATCGAGAGAATCGGGTTGATCGAGCGGTCGCCCGCAATAATACCCAGCTCGAACGCCGGGGGCTTCTGCCGGAGCGGTCGGCTTTCGCTCCCGGTGCCCAGCTGATTCCCGGCCGGACCGTTGATCCATTGAAACGGCTTGAGCCACCCGAGTTTGTCCGGAACCTCGCTGCCGCGGCTTGGTGGCGCGAGCATGACCACGCGGCCGAGGTTTGGAATCTCGTTATGCTCCAGATGCTCGCGCAGAACGATGCCGCCCATCGAATGGGTCACGAAGTGTACCTGCGGCGCCTGCGCGATGCGCGCTTCAAGGGCCTCGAAAATGTCCTTCGCCAAGACCTCGACGGTTGCGCTTCTGGAAGGGTAGCCGTGGTTGATCACGGTGTATCCTTCCGCCGCCAGTTCGCGCGCCAGCTTGTTCATGGAACGGCTCGAGCGCGCCAGCCCGTGCAGCAGGACGACCGTCTCCCCCGGGCCCACACTTGCGCAAGTGGGGGCCTCTGGGCGGGTGCGCACACTTGCGCAAGTGTGGGCGGAGGCGAGCCCGGCGAGCAGCCCGAGCGCCACCATGAATCCGATGGATACGAGCGTGTTCATGCGGTCCTCACGAAGTTTTGCAGGGCGCACAGGTCGAGTTTGCCCGTTCCGAGCATGGGGAGTTCCGGGATGCGGAAAAAGTTGGCCGCGCGGGGAATCCAGAGGTTGGGCAGGTCGAGGTTGCGGAGTTTGCCGATCAGGGTTTCGGGGTCGCCGGCTTCCTGCGTGCAGCAGACGGCGAGCTGTTCGCCTTTGGCGTCGTCGGCGATGCTCACGACGGCAACGCAGGGGACGTCGGTTTCCGCAACCTGCTGCAAGGCTTCTTCCACGAGCCCGTGCGGTACCATCTCGCCGCCGATCTTGCTGAAGCGCGACAGCCGCCCGGTGATGTAGACGAAGCCGCGTTGGTCCATGCGGGCGATATCGCCCGTGTCGTACCACCCATCGCGCAACGCTTCGGCGGTCTTTTCCGGCTGGTCGAGATAGCCCTGCATCACGTTGGGGCCCTTGATGAGCGTCAGGCCTTCTTCTCCGTCGCTCAGGCTTTCGCGCGTTTCGGGATCGACGATGCGGACGGCGACGCCC
>NZ_JBFJYW010000331.1:0-3881 GCF_041622395.1 Pontiella sp.
AGCAAATCCGCGACACGCTCGTTATGATCGATTTTAAAAACGGCGACGTCTTCCACTATCTCGACCACCTCGCCGCCGGAATGGTTAAGGCTTGCGGATACTAATTCAACCCCGGGGCCGCAAGGCCCCGCTTATGGAGATTTAAAAATGAGTGAATTAATCGAAAAAGAATTCAAGAAAGCCCGCGCGGACGGCTACGTCAAATCCCCGAATAATATCTATGGCCTCCCCGGAATCGGGGTTTATGCCGGAGGGCCGAACCGCCCGGAATTGGCTTGGGCGTGGGAAATTCGTATCGAGGATATTTTCGACCATCCCATCGCTGTTTATGTGGAGCATTGGAAAGATGGCAAGATCCAGCCCCGCCCCGTCGTGATGCACCGTTTTGTAACGTGGCCCGCCTTTATGGCCTATTGCAGAAAAAACGGCCAATTATCCCGCCCTGGCGGCTCTCACTTCTAATCAACCCCGGGGCCGCAAGGCCCCGCCTTTGGAGTTTTTACAATGATTTCCGTTAACAGTTATTTTTCCGGCGCGGGTTTGTTGGACATTGGATTGAAGGCGGCGGGGCTGGATGTCGCCGCGTCCTACGAGCTCGACGCAGACGCGGTGCGCGTCCAGGAAGGAAACCTCGGCGGGCACGTCGTCCAATGCGACATTGCTAACAAGCGCGTCACTTGGCCCGCTGCGATCCGTGCGCGCATGTCTGGAAAATATCGCGACCTTCCGATTGTTTCGGACCCGGAACGGGGAGACATTGCACCGACTTGCGTCGCGCATTATTCCAAGGATAAGTCGACGCGGCTGGTAATGGATCGGCGCTTTCCGCTGGGTGTCCGGCCTTATTCCGTACGGGAATATGCCCGCTTGCAGGGCGTGCCTGATTGGTTTACGTTCAACTGTTCCGATACCGCCGCCTATCGCATGATAGGCAATGGCGTATCGGTCCCGGTTGGTGAGTGGATCGGGCGAGAACTGAAGCGATATTTCGAGGCGTAAAAATGAAATGCAACCATTGCAAAAAGGATATCCCGACAGCTCAAGCGGTTCGGGCGGTTGAAAGATATCTAAAATCGTTTCCACCGACCGTTGTTCCGCAGGCGGTGGCGGCGCGGGTGCTGGGCATCTCGCCGCAATTGATCCATGCGCGGATCAAGCGTGGGCTTGTTGAAACGGTCGAGGTCTATGGAGATCCGTGGGTGTGTCTCGCTGACTTTCCGGAGTACGGCAAAGCCTAAGGCCCAACCTAGCCCGGCCCGGTCTTGTTTGGTCCGGTTTGGTCGTTAACGCCGATGTCGAATGCCTTGGTAAACTGCATGGCATGGGCAATCCATCCATCACGCAAGTACGCGCCGCGCTGGAGAGCGAATTCGGCGAGCCGCTCCCGGCTATCGTTGCCGGGTTCGTCGACCAGGGTACCACTCGCAAAGATTGCGCGGGCGCTTTGGAGGTATCCGTCAACTCGCTGCGCACGTTTTGCCGCCGCGAATCCATCCGCTTCCCGACCGCGAACGACCGCCGCCGCCGCTCCGGCTATGGTTTCGAAGAGACCGAGGGCGAGCGCCGCGCAAACATATCGCGCTCGCTGCGCCGCCGGGGCAAGCAATACACCGCCATGGGCCGCACCATGAGCCTCACCGAATGGGCCGACTTTTCCGGCATCCCCCGCCAAACCCTGCAACGCCGGATTGGCCGAATGGGTTTGAGCATGGCGCAGGCGCTTGAATATAGCGCCGCGCGCTAGACAACTCCGATCTGCGCCGCCGGGCCTACGTTGCGCGCATGACAGATTTCACGATTTATGGCGGCCTTGCCGTGCTGCAGTATTATTCCACCACCGTCTACACGCAGGCGAAGGGGTGGGAGCTGAAGGCGCGGCTTTCGGGCAACGAAAAAACCATCGCCATCGCCGCCGATCATTTTTCCGACGACGGGTCCGGTACGTGGTCGCTCGAGTGGCCCGGTGCGGCAACCGCCGATCTGGCCTCTGCCGACTACACCCTGACAATCATTGCCTGCGAAACAACGGGCGTGGGCACCGAGCTCCCCGTACACCACGTCGGCGTCCGCGTTGTGGCGGCTGACGAAACAGACCTGCGCTCGGGCACGAAAAAAACGCTCGATGCCCTGATTGCGCTGCGCGACGGCAAGGCCACGCGCGACGAAATGAGCCGCTCATACAATGGCCGCTCTATCTCTCGGATGGGTTGGGAGGAACTTGCAAAGGCGATCCGCGAGGTCCGTGCGGAGTATCAGCGCGAGCAACGCCGCGCCGCCGGAAAAACCGGATTCGGAACCGTGAATTATGAGTTTTAACCATGTCTGACATCTACGCGGCACCCGGCACCCGGGCACTGGACAACGCGGCAGCCCCTGCAACGCTAGAGCGCGCAAGCTCGCCAGGCAATTCGGGGCTCCGCCTTTCCTCGCGCCGTTCGCGCGGGTTCGATTTCGCCGAAAACGGGCGCTTCACGGGCGAGTTTAACAGCGCAACCCTCACCGCCGATCAGGCAGTGTTCTATGCCATACAAACCACCCGCAACCGGGCGCGCGAGCTGGAGCAAACACACCCGCTGACCCGAAAATTCATCACCCAGACCAAGGACGGCGTCATTGGATCCGCGCCGCTGCGCTTCCAATCCAAGGCCGCCGATTTCAGCGGGGCGGAAATGAAGCCCGACCCCGGCGCACGCTCCATGATCGAGCGCCGCTATCGCGATTTCTCTCACCGAAAAAACTATTCGCTCGATCATCGACTGAACCGCCGCCGCTCGTCGCGCATGGAGGTTGCTCGCCTGATCGTCGACGGCGAGGTTTTCATTCGCAAAATCCGCGCCGCCGATAATCCGCACCGCTTCACCACCCAGATAATCGATGCCGACCTGTGCGACATCCGGCTCAACACGGATTGCGACATCCATGGCCACCGCATCATTATGGGCGTCAAGGTCGATGCCAACCACCGCCCGATATCCTACTTCTTCCGCCCTCAGCCCGTTGGTCCGTTTGCGGGGGTGCTCGCCTCGCCGATTGTGGGCGAACACATCGAGATTCCCGCTGATGAAATCATCCATCTCTACGAGCCCGAGCGCCCGGGCCAAACGCGCGGGCTAACCTATCTCGCCCCGGCGGGCATGCGCGCGAAATTGCTCGACGGCCTCGAAACATCTGTCTTGGTGGGCTACAAGGTGGCCGCCGCCAAGATGGGCTTCCTGATGCCAGGCGAAGGCTACGAAGGCGACGAAATCGACCCAGACGACATTGCCCGTGAGGTTGCTCCGGGTCAACTCGACCTGCTGCCCAAGGGCGTCCAGTTCGGTTCTTTCGATCCGGCTTACCCAAACGCCGAATACGATGTCATCAAAACCGCCGTCTCGAAAGAAATTGCCAGCGCCTTCGGCGTTTCCTATCCGGAACTTGGCAACTCGTATGAAGGTCTGTCGTTTTCCGCCGGGCAGCTTGCGCGCGATGCCGACGAAAAGCTATACGACAGCCTCCGCGCGACGCTGGTTGAGGAAGTGGAAGAAGAGGTCTATCGCGGCTGGCTATCCATGCAGTTGGTGTTCGGCCTGCTCCCGTTCCCGATCAAGCGCAAGAAAAAATATGAGGAAGTCCGCTTTTTGCCGCCCCGGAAGAAACCCGTCGACGGGCTGAAAGATGCGAAAACCAAAGAGCTGCGCGCATCGATCTACGATGTTGACCCCTACGAAATGGCCGCCGAATCCGGTGCCGATTTCGAGGATCGACTCGACAACATCGCCCGTGCAAAGGCGGCGTGCGAAGAGCGCGGCCTTCCGTTCCCGTCCGCCTGGGGCGGCGATCAGGCCGAAGACCCGGTCGTCGAAGCGCTCATCACCGAGCCCGAACCGCCCGCCGCCCCG
>NZ_JBFJYW010000332.1:0-3848 GCF_041622395.1 Pontiella sp.
CCCCTATACCACGAACCCGGAAACAACGCCCCTACGCGCTCCCTCGTTCCTCGGGAAGCGCGTCCTACACCATCCTCCGCCGCACCCATCTCCCGTGGATGCCGCTTCATTCCATAGAACTTCAGGTATCGCTTAATCCACGCGAAGCGAGGCTTTCGGTACGAAAGCAACGACCGCTAGCAGTGTGTCGGACTTAAGGTAAATATGGTTTTTTGTTTCAAAATTTAGTCCCATCCATTTTTACCGGAGGCGCGGCGATTTCACTTCGTCAACTTCGTTGCGAAAGGCTTGCGGTAGGCTGCTACAGCGGCACCTTTCGACGCCTTGTTGCCAAAGCAATCTTGGCGCGTGAATAATTCAGGCTAAGCCTGAATCACGATAATTTTAATACCAGCAAGCCGATGGTCGTCAGTTTCCTATATCATCTGCGCCTTTTGGATTGGTCGTGGGGGAATTGAGATCTTTTTTGTTTTTAGGGGTTGCCAATGAGCGGAAAGCGCGTATAACCGCCCTTCGTTTTTGCGGAACCACGATCAAGTGTTCCGATAATTTCGGGCCGAAGTTCTCGCGATGGGCGCGGGGAAAGGCGCCCTTTAAAATAGATGGTGGGTCTGCGTTGCGGATCATCGACGACTTGTTCGTCGCGTTGCCGTCGCGAGAGGACCGTATGAAATTTACCGATCTGGAGCTCAGCTCCGACACCCTTAAATCCATTGAAGCCCTGGGCTTCGAAACCCCGACTCCGATTCAGGAACAGGCCATTCCGATCCTGCTTGAAGGCAAGAAGGACTTTGTGGGCCTGGCATCGACCGGCACGGGCAAGACCGCCGCGTTCGGCCTGCCGCTGCTCGAACGCGTCGATCCCGAAAACGACATGCCGCAGGGCATCATCCTTTCGCCGACCCGCGAGCTTTGCCTGCAGATTGCCGACGACCTGAAAAAGTTTGCCCGGCACCGCCCCGGCCTGAAGATCACGGCGGTTTACGGCGGTTCGAACATCGCCACGCAAATCCGCGATTTGAAGCGCGGAACCCAAATCATTGTAGCGACTCCCGGTCGCCTTCTCGACCTGATCGAACGCCGCGCGGCAAAACTCGATCAGGTTTCCGTAGTCGTTCTGGACGAAGCGGATGAAATGCTCAATATGGGCTTCAAGGATGAGCTGGACGCCATCCTGGAAAAGGCACCGGAAGATCGTGTTACTTGGCTTTTCTCGGCCACCATGGCCAAGGGCGTGGCGCGCATTGCACAGAACTACCAGACCGATCCGGTCGAGGTTTCCGTGGGCGGCCGCAACGAATCGGCGGCGAACATCGAGCACTTCTGCTTCATGGTCCACGAGAAGGACCGCTACCCGGCGGTCAAGCGCATCCTCGACTATCTGCCCGAAATCTATGGCCTGATCTTCTGCCGCACCCGGGCCGAAACGCAGACGGTTGCCGAGAAGCTGATGGCCGACGGCTATTCGGCCGAGGCCCTTCACGGCGACCTGTCGCAGGCGCAGCGCGATGCGGTGATGCGCAAGTTCCGCCAGAAAACCGTACAGGTGCTGGTTGCAACCGACGTGGCCGCACGCGGCATCGACGTGAACGACATCACCCACGTCATCCACTACAAACTCTCCGACGAAGTTGCGGCCTACACGCACCGTAGCGGCCGCACGGCCCGCGCCGGAAAATCGGGCGTCTCCATTGCGCTGATCAACATGCATGAGCGTCGCCGCATCGCCGATCTCGAGCAGCGCAACAACATCAAGATCAAGCTGGAAAAGATTCCGGACGCCAAGGCGATCTGCGAAAACCAGTTGCTCGCGCTGATCCACCGCGTGGTGGAGGTCCAGGTGAACGAGGACGAGATCAAGGATTATCTTCCGCCGGCCTACGAGGCGCTCTGCCACCTCGACAAGAAGGAAATCATCAAGCGTTTCGTGGCCATCGAGTTCAACCAGTTTCTCGACTACTACCGCAACGCGGAGGACCTCAACGCCAAGCCCGCGCTGCGCCGCGAACGCCAGCCCGGGCAGCAGCGTTCCGACAACTCCAAGCGCAACAGCCGCATGCAGGCCTACGACACCAAGAAATTTTCCGTCAACGTCGGCCGCGTGCATGGCGTCAACGCCGGGGCGATCGTTCGTCTCGTCTGCGAGAACAGCGGGATCAAATCCAACCAGATCGGCGCGATCGATCTCGGGCGCGACACCTCGTTCTTCGAAGTCTCCAAGGAAGCCGCCGACTCCATCCGCAAGGGCATGGAAAACCTGAAACTCGATGGCCGTCTGGTCAGCGTCCGCTCCGCCGCAGGGCAGGGCGGGGGCGGAGGACGTCCGCACGCAGGGGGGCGTCCGCAGGGTGGCCGTCCGCAAGGCGGCAAACCGCACGGCACCCGCCGCCCGCGCGATTAGTTTCCTCGGGAGAGTTGTTCCAGCATGCTCTTGAAGGGGATGTTGGCGCAGCGGTTGAAGAGCGGATGACCGCGCAGGGCGCGTTGCCTGAAGATCGCGGGGGAGTTGAGCCCGCAGAGGAAACGCGCCTGTTGCCGCGGTTGGCCGAGTGCTTCGGGATAGTTCGCCGCGAGCTCGGCGATGCCCTTCAACGCCGCGGAATCCACCTTCGGCGATTCCCGCGGAGCCAGTTCCGCGGGGGGATCGCCCAAACAAATTCCGCAGTGGCCGCAGGGCTTGATCGGCTCGCCGAAGTAGGCGAGCAACCGATTGGTTAGGCAGCTCGTTTCTCCCGCATAGGCGACCATCGCGTCGATCCGCTCGATCTCAAGTTGTTCGTGTTGAAGGAACAGCTCGGTGAGTTTGGCCGTCAGTTCGGCGCGGTCGACGTCCTTTTCCATGCGTTTGAAACGCTGGCGATAGCCCGACATCTGCAGCGTGATGAATCCCTTTTCCTGCAGGCTTTCGAAGGCGCGCAGCACCACGTCGCGGGGCTGGCCGCCGCGTGCGATCGCGGCGTCCATATCGAGCGTAATCCATTTGCGGGCCTTCTTGCCGCAGGCGAAAAGCTTCCGCAAAAAGGCGGCCTGCTTTTCGGAATAGGTGGCGAGTATCTCGGCGCCGGTTCGGTGGGCCTCGAAACGGATGTCGCTGTAGTAGTAGCCATCGAACGCAATCTCGCCGAACAGCTCAAGATGCGTCAGCAGCGTGCTGACCACGAGTTGCCGGATGTCGTGCGCGGTGGAAAGCTCGCGGGCGGTGACGTCGATCTCGTCGCCCGCGTCGAGCAGCTCGTCGACGAGCGTCGCGATGTTGGCGGCGTCCGGCGTATCGCCATAGACGAAGTTTTCGAGCGTGGTCCGGTCGTCGGCGCAGGCGAACAGCTCGCAGACCGCAGGGGCGCCATCGCGTCCGGCGCGCCCGGTTTCCTGCAGATAGCTCTCAAAGCCCTTTGCCAGGTGATAGTGGTAGACGTAGCGGATATCGGCCTTGTCGACGCCCATGCCGAAGGCGATCGTTGCGCAGATGATCGGGATTTTGCCGGCCATGAATTTTTCCTGCGTGGCCGCGCGCGTCTCGGACTTGAGCCCGGCGTGGTAGGGCGCGGCGTTGAAGCCGTTTTCTTGGAGCAGCTTCGCAATCTGCTCGGCGTCTTTTTGCAAGTGGACGTAGACGATGGTTGCGCCGGCGGGCCGTTCTTTCAGCCGTTGGAGCAGGAGTTTTTCGCGGGCGTGGCCGGGGCAACCGGTCACGCGGAATTCGAGGTTGGGTCGGTAGAAGCCGGTGTTGACCACATCGGCGGGCTGGATGCCGAACGCCGCGGCCATATCGTTGGAAACCTTCGGCGTGGCGGTGGCGGTGAGCGCCAGCACCCGTTCGACGTTGAGCGATTCAACCGCCTGCGCGA
>NZ_JBFJYW010000333.1:0-3799 GCF_041622395.1 Pontiella sp.
ATCGGCGATGTGGTGGAGACGGTTCGGCTGCTCGAGCCCGACGGAACGATCCGCGCGGTCGACGCCTTGGCGCTGGATTTCGAATACCGCTCTTCGATCCTGAAGCAATCCGGCGCGGTGGTGCTCGATGCGGTGCTGAAACTCAAGCCCGTTGATCGGGAAACGATGGAGCGCGAACGCGACCGGATCATGGAGCTGCGCCGGACGAAGCATCCGGATTGGCGGACCATGCCGTGCGCCGGGAGCGTCTTCCGCAACATCGAGCCCACCTCCGCGGCCGAGCGGCGCCAGGCGGCGGGCTGGTTTCTTGAGCAGGCCGGCGCAAAGGATTTCGCGGTGGGCGGAGCCCACCTGTTTGAAAAGCATGCGAATATAATCATTGCCGAACCCTCCGCGACCGCCAACGATGTGTTTCTCCTCACGGAGCGGATGATCGCGGCGGTCCGCGAAAAATTCGGGTTTGAGCTCTCCCGGGAAATCAAGTTGGTTGGAACGTTTTGAGTCGGAGCAACCCGTGGGGCCGGATGGTCCCAAACGCGCGGTTGGCGGCGTCTTGTGGTGTACTGAAGGAACTATTATGAAACGTCGGCAATTTATCGGTGTGTTGGGCGCGGCGGCAACGCTGGCGGTGGGCGTCAGGGCCGCCAAGAACGGGAAACCGAAATATGTTTTCTTGATGATCGGGGACGGCATGGGCGTGGCCCAGGTGCGGATCGCCGAGCGCTATGCCCGGATGAAGGCCCCGGCGAAAGATTTTCGACTGGCCATGAATCGCCTTCCGGTCAAAGGGCTGACGACCACCAACGATGCCTCCGGGGCAATTACCGATTCCGCTGCGGCGGGCACGGCGCTGGCGTGCGGTACGAAGACGCTCAATGGCGTGCTGGGATTGGCCAAGGATAAGGAAACGCCCCTGCGTTCGGCGGCTTTCGATGCCAAGGAGGCGGGCAAGAAGATTGGCATCGTCTCCTCGGTTCCGATCGACCACGCGACCCCCGCCGCGTTCTATGCCCGCGTGCCGGCGCGCGCCATGTATTATGAAATCGACGAGTTCATGCTGCAGTCGGGCTTCGATTATTTCGCCGGCGAAACGATGCTGGGTCGAGGAAAAGCCAAGGACAAGGTGCCGGTCGACCGATTGGTCAAAAACGCGGGGTATCGGCACGTTCGCGACCGCGCCGGGTTCAATGCACTTAAAAAGGGGGATTCCAAGGTGTTGGTGGAATACGACCTCGGCTATGCGATCGATACGAAGGCGGAGCTGACCCTGGCCGACTACACCCGGAAGGGGATCGAATTGCTCGACGGCGAAAACGGCTTCTTCATGATGGTCGAGGGCGGGAAGATCGACTGGAGCGGGCATGCCAACGATTTGGCCACCAATATCCATGAAACCCTCGCGTTCGACGACGCCGTTGCGGTTGTGCTTGAGTTCTGTATGCGGCACCCCGACGAATCGTTGCTGGTCGTGACGGCCGACCATGAGACCGGCGGGTTGAAACTGTCCCCGATCCGGTCGCCCCGGCTGGTTCCCGTCATCGATGCGCAGCATTATCAGGGGGCGCATTTCATCGATCAGATCAAAAAGTGGAAAAAGACGGGAACGAAGACCGTCGAGCAGGTTTATGACCACTTGGTCGAGGGATTTGGCCTCGACGAGGTGGCCGACATCACGAAGAGTACGCTGCTGCAGGCGATTGAAGCGACGCTCTCCGCTGATTCAACGGATGCTCGCAGCGCGGAAATCCAGAAGATGTATGGCAAGAAGAACGCGGCGGTCGTGGCATTCCTGCACGAGGTTGCCGCACGGACGGGCTCGCGCTGGACATCGTTCACGCATACGGCGACCCCGGTCCAGACAACCGCCTACGGTCGGTGGGCGGATCGGTTCGCCGGCGAGAACGACAACGCGGATATCGGGAAAAACCTTCGGGATCTGGTGGCCTCGGCATAGCGCGGCGGATCCGCTACCCGCCGTCGTACGTCATCAGGAAATTGAAGGCCAAATCGTCCTCGGAAAATCCCTCGTACATCACTTGGATCGATCGGCCTTCCGTGTCGAGCAACTGGGTCTCGCTCATAACCAATTCCATCCCAACCTGGTTGGGGTTGGTTGAGCCAACGTATAGCCCCAGTGCGATCAGGGCCGAGGCGGCCATGGCCAACGCGGGTTTGAGCCCAAAGAGCGGAATGGTTTTTCTTCCCGTTGCCGGCGCGTTCACCCGAGCCTGGCGCAGTACGTTTTGCACGGCCGTGGCGGTGGGTTCTTCCCTGTCCTGGAATTGGTGTTGGGCTTCGATCAGGGCATGCTGGAACTGCTGGCAAGATGTGCAGTCGTGCACGTGCGCGGCGAGCCGACGGGCTTGCCTGGCCGGCAATTCGCCGGAATCCTGTAGTAGTATGAGTTTTTCAATGTCTTGGCACTTCATGACATGGCCTCCTGCAATTCCTTGTATTCGTCCTCCAGTAAAGAACGCAATTTGTCCAGTGCATATTGCATGCGAGCCAGGCAAGTATTGATCGAGCAGTTCTGCAGCCGGGCGATTTCCTTGAAGGGGGTGTTGCCGTACATGCGTAATAGGAAGACTTCCCGCTGCTCCGGCGAGAGGGTTTCGACGGCGGCTTCGATCCGTAGGCCGAGCATGGTTCCGCCGGATTCTTCGGCGGGCGATATGCCCGGCGCCGCCAGATGATCCTCCATCGTGGCGTTGCCGTCGTCGCCCCCGATGCTGCTCTGCATCGAGATGTTTTTCTTGTTCCGGCGCGCCCGGTCGATCACCAGATTGTGGGCGATGCGGAAGAGCCAGTTGAGGAAATTGTTGTGTTTGAACTTGTGGATGTTCTTGAGGGCCCGGAACCAGGTCTCCTGGAAGATTTCGTCGGCATCTTCCCGTCCCTCGGTCATTTTCAGGATGAACGAATAGAGCGGACGCTTGTATTTTTCCACCATCGGCTCCAGCGCGTTGGCGTCCCCGCCAAGGTAGGCGTCGATGCATTCAATGTCCGAAATATCCATCATGTGTATATGCCTGGGATTCGCCCGTACAACGAAAGGGGCGGGGCTATTGGGTGAACTCGGAGGTCATCTTTCCCGAAATCGGGTCGATTTCAAGCAAGACTCCGGATCCTTTGGTGTCCTCGAGTTCGAGCTTGAACCACTCGCACTGGCCATTTGGGTAAAAGCGGATCAGAAGAAGATGCTCGTATTCATCGTCTTCCGTCGTTCGGTTTTTGTCGAAATCCTTGATGGTGAGTCCGTCCGGGAGAAAGACGTGGACCTCTTTGTCGATTGTCCCGGTGGAGGAGGAAGAACCCTCGCCGTCGACGTAGCCGAGCCGTTTGAGCACGTCCTGGTCGAGCTCGCCGTCGGCGCCGCCGGTTTGGGCGGCGCTGGTGCCCCCCATGAACAGTTCGAACGTATCGCGGTTGAGCGCAACGGTCATGGTCTCCTCGCGCATGATGGCCATCGATCGGGCATAGCGGGTAATGCGGCGGACGGCGCGGGCGGAGGTCTTGAGCTTGCTGCCCTTGAGCGTGCCCCCGAGGTAGGGCATCGAAATGCCCGTGATGATGACGATCAACACCATCACCATCACCACTTCAATCAAGGTGAAGGCCTCGCGACGCGTGGCGGTTGCCGGGGTTCGATTCCCGAACGTCGCGCCAGCAATGCCGAATTGCGAAGGATCAGGCTTCTTCATTCGGCGGTTCCTGGTTCGGGATTTTTCCGGAGGCAAGCGCAAGCCTATTCCCAGTTGTTGATCGACTCACCCTTGGGGGTCGTACAGGAAATGTCGTA
>NZ_JBFJYW010000334.1:0-3795 GCF_041622395.1 Pontiella sp.
AAGTCAGGAACATGAATGGAGGCGCGTGGTGTCGGATAAGGGAAAACGGAAAGTGGGCTACAAGAAAAACGGGAAGCTGGAAAAGGAGTTCTACGCGTCGGAGCTCGCGCGCCTTCAGATCGAACTGGTGAAGCTGCAGGAATGGGTGAAGCATAAGGGGCTCAAGGTGGTGGTCCTTTTCGAGGGACGCGACGCGGCCGGCAAAGGCGGCGTCATCAAGCGCATCACCGAAAGCCTGAATCCCCGCGTCGCCCGCGTGGTTGCGTTGGGCAAACCGACCGAGCGGGAAGAGACCCAGTGGTATTTCCAGCGCTATGTCCCCGAACTTCCGGCCGCCGGGGAAATCGTCTTGTTCGACCGCTCGTGGTACAACTGCGTCGGGGTGGACCGCGTGATGGGGTTCGTGACCGAAGAACAGGTTCAGGAATTTTTCAAGACCTGCCCGCAGTTCGAACGCATGCTGGTCCGCTCCGGCATCACCCTGATCAAATATTGGTTTTCCGTCAGCGACGAAGAACAGGAAAAACGATTCCAGGCGCGGATCGACAATCCGACCAAACGCTGGAAGCTCAGCCCGATGGACATGAAATCGCGCGAGAAGTGGGTGGAATATTCGAAGGCGAAGGACGATATGTTCGAGCACACCGACATCGCAAAAGCGCCCTGGTGGGTGGTGGAAGCGGACGACAAGAAGAAGGCCCGACTCAATTGCATCTCCCACTTCCTGTCGCAGGTGCCCTACGAAGACCTGACGCCCGAGCCGATCGAACTTCCTCCGCGGCAGGAATGCACCGGCTACGAGCGGCCGCCCCACGGCGAGCAAAACTTCGTGCCGCACATCTATTAAGGTCTATTGTAGAAGGGCGGGAACGGTCAACGACCTTCCCGCCGCGGCTGAAAGGTTTTCAACCATTCCATCCCAACGGCCGTTGAACGGCTAATCGAGCCGGTCGTCGGCGATGTGCCACTCCAAGTCGTCGATGACACTGAGCTCGACGATGTTGTCGGCCCTTTCGAGCAGCTCCGAGCACTCTCGGCTCAGATTGAGCAGGTGCAGGGACTTCCCCTGGTCGGCATAACGCTCGGTAATGATGTTGATGGCCTCGATGGCGGAGTGGTCGTAGACGCGGGCCTTTTTAAAGTCGATGACGACATCCTTCGGATCGTTGATGGGATCGAACAGATCCTTGAACGACTGGGCCGAGCCGAAGAAGAGCGCGCTTTCGAGGTGATAGACCTTGGTGCCATATTCGTCGACCTTGACGTCGGCATGGATTTTCTTGCCGTGCTGCCAAGCGAACCCGAGGGCGGAAACAATGATGCCCACGAGGACGGCAATGGCGAGGTCGAACAAGACCGTCACGACGGAAACGAGCACAATGATGAAGGCGTCCATTTTCGGAACGCTGCCCATGACCCGGAAGCTCGACCATTCGAACGTGCCGATCACCACCATGAACATGACGCCGACGAGGGCGGCCAACGGAATGATTTCAACCAGCGGTGCGGCGAACAGCAGAATGGCCAGCAGGAACAGTGCGGCGGAAATACCCGAGGTCCGGCCGCGGCCACCGCCGCGAATGTTGATCATACTCTGGCCGATCATGGCACAACCGCCCATGCCGCCGAAAAAGCCGTTGACCAGGTTGGCCAGGCCTTGCCCGATGCACTCCTTGTTGCCGCGCCCCCGGGTTTCGGTGATCTCGTCCACCAGCGTGAGCGTCATCAGCGATTCGATCAGGCCAACCGCCGCCGCAAGCGCGGAGAAGGGCAGGATGAGCCTGAGGGTGTCCCAACTGACGGGCATCGACGGCAAGGCGAAGCGCGGGAATCCGGCGGCAATGGTCTCCTTGGCCGGATCCATGCCCTGCACAAAGTCGAGCACGTTGCGCGATTCATGGAGATTGAGCTTTTCCAACACGATGGAGATGACCGTAACCGTGACGATACCCATCAGCGTGGCGGGCACGGCCTTGGTCAGCTTGGGCAGGAAAAAGCTGATGCCCATGGTCAGCGCGATCATCCCGCCCATAATGGCCAAGTCGCTTCCGGGAAGAAGGTGGCTCTCTTCGCCGTGGCCGACATAGAACATCTCGAACTGCGATTTGAAAATGATGATGGCCAGGCCGTTCACGAAACCCAGCATGACCGGGTGCGGCACCATGCGGATGAATTTGCCCAGCTTGAAAAATCCGAAGAGCATCTGGAAAATCCCCATCAGGATGACGGCGCCGAACAGGTAGCCGTTGGCTTCCTCGGTGCTGAGTCCTTCGCCGTAGAGCCCCAGCATGAGCGGGGCGAAGATCACGGCCACGGCTCCCGTTGCCCCGGAAATCATGCCCGGGCGCCCGCCGAAGATCGCGGTGATCAACCCCATCATAAAGGCGGCGTAGAGCCCGATGACCGGATCGACCTTGGCCACGAAGGAAAACGCCACCGCTTCGGGCACCAGGGCCAAGGCGACGGTCAAACCGGAAAGGATGTCGTTTTTCAAGCTGCGCGGACGCTCGATCTTCAGTTTAAAAAGCTTGTTGCCTATCTTCATGGAATTCCCGCTTTCTCTAATGTTTTTTGGCTAAATTTGCGCGCGACTATCCCAGACCAGCTCCTCAAGGCGAGCAATTTCGGCCATTTCTTTCTCGGCATTCCGCCTGTTGCGCAAGTCGAGGCAAGCGCCCAACGAGGGCGGAACCATGGCGGATTGCCCTCGGTTGCATGAACGTTTTGTCATCATAAATCCATGGCGGCGCGGGAGGCGGGCATGGTATCAAGGGGCCATGAAAATCCTGATTATAGAGGATGACCGCAAGATCGCCGCCTTCGTGCAGAAGGGACTGAAAGAGCAAGGCTATGTTGTCGATTCCTGCCACGACGGCATCGAAGGCCATGCGCTTGCCGCAAACGAGTCGTACGACGTGGTCCTGCTCGACATCATGTTGCCCGGCCGCGACGGGCTCAGCATTTTGCGTGCGTTGCGCGAGGACAAAAACACGGTCCCGGTCATCTTGCTGACCGCGCGCAGCGGCATCGACGAACGGGTCGAAGGCCTCAACATGGGCGCCGACGACTATCTCCCCAAACCCTTCTACATGGAGGAGCTCATCGCCCGCATCATCGCCGTCAGCCGCCGCTCCTCGGGCGAGCAGCTCAGCGTAATCAGTTGCGGACCGGTGTCGCTCAACCTGATCACCCGCGAGGTGAAACGCGGCGACGAGTGTCTGGAACTGACCAGCCGCGAGTTCAACCTGCTCGAACTGCTGATGCGCTCGGCCGGCCGCGTCTATTCCCGCACCCAGCTGCTGGAACACGTCTGGGGCTACGATTTCGACCCGCAAACCAACGTGGTCGATGTCTACATCCGCCGCGTCCGCGGCAAGGTCGATCTTCCCGGCGGCGAATCGCTGATCGAAACCGTCCGCGGCGTCGGCTACCGCTTCAAGGCGGTATAGCGCCGGCGCCCCTCCATGAAGCTTTTTTTCAAATTCAAGATCGCGCTTCTTTCGTTTGCCATGACCGGCTCGCTGCTGACCGTCTTCGGGATCGTCTTTTTCGCGTTTCTCTATTCCTCGGGCTTCGAGCGCATGGACCGCGAACTCCGGGCGCTGGTCGAAGCCCCGCTGATGAGCGGGCATCTCGACAACTATTGGGAGCAATACGGAAATTCGATCCGATTCATCCAAGGCGAAGGCAGCGCCCACGAACTGGCGATCATGGTCATCGGCCGCGACGACAAAGTTCTTTTCCAGACCGCCAACGCCCCGGACCAGCTCGCCGAGCTTCCTCGTCCGACGCCCC
>NZ_JBFJYW010000335.1:0-3764 GCF_041622395.1 Pontiella sp.
CTTCAACCCTTCGGTTCCAGAGATCGGCAACTGATCCCAAACGATCATCTCTTCCGCGACCGCGTGCGTGTTTTTCACCGTGAGCAGGTATTCGAAGGCGTGACGAACGTCCTTGCCCGTGAACCCCTCCTTGCTCTGGTATTTCTTGATGAGCTTGTGTTCGACCTTCATGCTTTCGTCGGCCCCGAGGAAGACCCAGAACTCCTCCTCCGGCGCAACCAGCTCCATCTGCGAGGTCGTCACGAAATCCCCGTCAAGAAAGACGTTGGCCTTGCCCGCCAGAAACGGGTGCGCGCCATCGTTGACCGCTTTCGCCTTCAGATAGGCATGCGGATCGAGCTTCGGGATGGCGGAATAGCGGAATACGGAAGGCAGCACCACGCTAGAGACCGCAACACGATGTTCGACGTTGTCGGAGGCAATCCCGCTCTCGCCCTTCACCTCGAAAACCACCGATGCCCCTTGGCGCGCCACGGCGGTCTTCCTTTCCGCCATCTCGGGCAGCGCAAAATCCAGATCTGCGGCGACTGGCGCGTCGAATCGATTGACCGAACCCGACTCATAGGCATTCAACATCGAAACGGATTCGGACAACGGAACGCCATAAATACCTTTGCTCATCGATTTGGAACCGTGCGGCTGGAACATACTGATGCGCCACGGCTCCATTTCCGGGTGCCGGCCGCCGAGGCCGGGATTGGCGGTGGAGAGCTTGAGGGCGACGTCCGCCCAGTCCTCGCCCGTGTTTTGGCGGACGAGGGCAAAATATTTGACCTCCATCTGACGGGTTGCCGTATCGACGCGGACATCGTAGGTCGGGATCCATTGGGGGCCGCGGACGATGTAGGAGAGCTTCAGCTCGGCCTTCCCGGCCGTGGCCGCTTCAAGGTCGACTTCGACGATGCGGCGCTGTTTGCGCGAATCGGCCCCGGCATGCTGGATATCGGCCTTCACCTTTTTGAGCGATTCGCGAATCTCCTTCAGATAGCGTTCGGTTTCGAGCAGGCCGTCATCGTATTCCTCGCTCTTGGTGGTGTGCAGCGCAAGCATGCTCTCCCAACTGCCGGGATCGAGCGAAGCGGCCCCGTCCTCCTTGTCGGCGGTGTGGGTGACTTTCGAGGTGATCTTTTTCAAAAACGCCTTGGATTCCTTCAAGCGCTCCAGCTTCTGGAGCTCCTTCTTTTCCCCCTCCTCGAGATGGGCCTGCTTTTCATAAAGTTCCTTCCAGGCTTCCTTCGGGATCTCCTTGAAGGTTTCGGTCTTGAAGCGAACGTCGAGGACGGTTGCCGCACCGGAGCCCTCGACCTGGATGCCGCGCGAATCGACCGCTTCGGGAAGATCCGCGAAAACCAGCTTATTGATCCCCTGCCCCAGCTCCACCTGCGCCGTGCGCGCGACCTGCGCGCGGTCGTTGTAGACGGTCACTTCCGTGACCTGCGAAGAAACCGCCAACGCGGCGATTGCGATAAACCCGACCATGCTTGCCTCCTATTTCCACCCCGTTCCAAAAGACGTGAAAGCCTGCCATAAAAGCGACGAAACCGGGAAACAAAAAGGGCCGCGAATGGGTGGCAAGCTTGCCGCGCCGTCCACCGAATCCCAGGATGCCCCGTCATCCCAGCGGACGCGCGTCGTCGCCCAAAAGGGCGGCGTCGTACTTCGAACAAAGGGCCACGAGTTCCGCCACGGAGGCGACTCCCATTTTGGACATTACCCGACCGCGGTGGATCTTGACGGTGCCTTCCTCGATGCCCATTTCTGCGGCGATCTGCTTGTTCAGCATGCCCGTGACGACCAGCGCCAGGACCTCGCGTTCCCGCGGAGTTAGCGCCTGCACGCGGGCCTGAATCGCCGCAATCTCGGCACGCCGTTCACGCGCCTCCCGGTCTTTGCACAGCGCCAATTCGATGGCCCCCAGCAGCTCCCCGCCGGTGACGGGTTTAACCAGGAAATCCAAGGCCCCGTTTTTCATGGCGTGCACACTGGTGGGAATATCCCCGTGTCCGGAGATGAAGATGATCGGCATGCTTTCCGCATCCTTGACCAAGGCTTCCTGCAAGGCGATCCCGTTTAGGCCGGGCATGGCCACGTCGAGAACCAGACAGCAACACCCCACGTCGGCGGCATCTTTGCGATACTCCAGAAACGCCTCCGCCGAACCAAATGCAAGAACGCCGTAGCCTTTGCGCTGGACCAAGCCCGACATGGATTTGCGAACGGAAGGATCGTCGTCAACAATGTAAACGGTATCTGGATCTTCGATTTTCGTTTGCATCTTCTCTTGCTCGAACATGCGAATCAGTCCCCTTGATCGATCAACGCCCAATCTTTTCACGCCCCCTACGGACCGGAACGGCGCCATCCTAAAAAGCACAATGTCACTATACCGATTCTCCGTCAAAGTCCTAGGGTTTTCTACCGTTGCATGACCGGGCCCGAGCCCCGTGTATCACCAAGGTGTAATTGCGCCTCGAGAAGCAATCTGGTTTTGTGTCTCCATCCGGGAAGGATACTGGTCATGTTGAACAGGAAAAAACAGCTGCGTGTTCGCAGTTTGGGCACGCGGGGACAAAGGACTAACTTTTAAAGAAAGCTAGAACGAATGAAGACAACATATATAGCCTGTGCGATCCTTCTGGTTCTTGGTGCCGCAAAAACGGACGCCGAAGTGGGCGACCGTTTCGACGACTCGGTAAAAAAACACGGCAACCCCATTGGAAAGTTGGTTCAAAAGAACCAGACGGTGTATATTTTCCAAGCCGAAGGCGGTCTGATCCGCGAAATCTACGACAGAAACGATTTATGCGTCGAATCCGATTTCACCAACGCTTCCCCGGAGCCCAAAGAAGCCGCAGAACCCGCCCCGACGCCGGTTCCTTTGCCCGAACCGGAGCCCGTGCCGGAACTCATGCCGGAGCCCGTGCCGGCGGTGGATGAAAAAGCCAACTCGTTTTGGCCATACCTGCTGCTACTTCCCCCGATCGGTTTAGGTGGGCTAGCGATTGCCTGGGCGAGAAAGCTTAAAAAGCCTGCACTGACAGTTCTGGAGACCGAACCCCAAGTCGCCGATCGATCCAAGGTGTTGCGCGAACAAGAAGCCTCGCTTCGACTTTCCAGAAATGAAATGTGCTTCCTAAAAGCGCTTCAGACCGCCGTCATCGACGAGTACAACGTCACCTTCCATGTCGATTTAAGCCGCATCGTCGACATTCATAATCCAGCCTTTGCGGTGCACATGTTTACCTTCAAGAGTCTCGAGCCTTTGATTGTCGATTTCGTGCTGCACGACGCGAAGGATGCTTCGGTTTCCGCCGTCGTGGTTCTTTGCGACCCGAAAGCGCAAAACGACCAACGAACACGCAAAAATAAATTCTTGCAAGAGGTTCTTGGGGCCCAGGGGATTAAACTGATCAAAATCAAGGCAAACTACCAATACGATCCCATCCTGATCAAGGGTAGCCTCCAGGTGCTGAAAGCCAGCCAGCAATCCGCGGCATAAGTTGAACCAGCCCGATTGCCCGCCCCCGAGCCGCCGGGAGAGACCCGCGCCGGCAACCGCCACAGTTCCTTTGAATTTTTTTCGTGTGTTTCATTTCCCGGGTGGCTACCTTCCCCGGATGAAACTCTCAAAGTTTGGCGAAAAGTTTACTCGGAAGGCGGCCATCACGGAACTGATGGACGACCTGGGATCCGCCATGGCCAAGGGCGACATGCTGATGCTCGGCGGCGGCAACCCGGCGCACATCCCCGAAATGCAACTCCAC
>NZ_JBFJYW010000336.1:0-3752 GCF_041622395.1 Pontiella sp.
GAGAAAGTTGTGATGAAAAAGTCTACTTTTCCGTCGAATGTAAACGGTTAAGGGTGACGTTCCCTGGGGGATCGTTTGCATCTTTGGCTAGTCAATATGTCGAGGAGGGGATGATTCGATATTTAAACGGTCAATATGCCTCCGGCCTTAATAAAGGGGGCATGTTGGGATACGTAATGGATGGAGATGCCGACGCCGCTATCGACGATGTAAAAAAAGCAATTGAAGGCCGAAGGGCTAAGTTGCAGATGGAATCTAACGCAACGCTTGAAGCATCAGGACTTGTTAACAATCCACTTTCAAAGCAAACCTCCCATTTGAGAAAGGGAAAGTTCCCGTTTGCTATTCACCATGTATTTCTTCCGGTCCGATAGGAATAGCCGCGCGGAATGAACGAAAGAAAACGACAGGTTTATAGCGTTGCCGAGATCAACCGCAAGGCGCGGATGGTGCTGGAGGGGGGCCTCGGCGAAGTGTGGGTGGAGGGCGAGCTTTCGCGGGTCGTGGTCCATTCGAGCGGGCACTGGTATTTCACGATCAAGGATGAGCAGGCTTCGGTGGCGTGCGCGATGTTTGCGCGCGACAACGCCACCGTGGCGTTCCGGCCCAAGGACGGCCTGAAGGTGCAGATGCTCGCGCGCCCGAGCCTCTACGAAGCGAACGGCCGCTACCAGCTGATCGCCTCCGCGATGGAGGAGGCCGGCAAGGGCAACCTGCAGGAGCAGTTCGAGCAACTCAAGGCCAAGCTCGCGGCGGAAGGGCTGTTCGACCCCGCCCGTAAAAAGCCGTTGCCCGTCCTGCCGAAAAAGATCGGCGTGGTGACCTCCCCGACCGGGGCGGCGATCCGCGACATCATCAACGTGCTGACCCGCCGCTTCCCCAACATAGAAATTTTGCTGATTCCCGCCAAGGTGCAGGGCGCCGGGGCGGAGCAGGGCATTGCCAAGGCAATCGCTTATCTCAACACGCGCGGCGATATCGACGTGATGATCGTCGGGCGCGGCGGCGGATCGATCGAGGATCTGTGGGCGTTCAACGAGGAGGTCGTCGCGCGGGCGATCGCCTCTTCAAAAATCCCGGTGATTTCGGCGGTGGGGCACGAGATCGATTTCACGATCGCCGACTTCGTGGCGGACGTCCGTGCGCCGACGCCGTCGGCCGCCGCCGAGCTGGCGGTGCACGAAAAGGGCGACCTCGAAGACGAAATCGCGCTCTATGAACGGCGCCTCAACCAGGCCTTGAAAACGCGTGCGCAGGATTTCCGTCTGCGGCTGAACCGCGCGGCGCACAGCTATGTGTTCCGGGAGCCGGCGGCGCTGGTCAAGCAATACCGCCAATCGATCCAGGCGATGGAAACGCGGATGGGCGACCTGCTGAAGCTGGATGCGCAGAAAAAGATCCAGCGGCTGGAACGCTGCAATGTTCAGATGGCCCATTCCCTCCAGTCCGGCGTGCGGCAGGCGCACCAGCGGGTCGATGAGCTGGGCATGGTGATGCAGCACCGGATGGAGCGCAAGGCCGAGCGCGACCGCCAAAGGTTGCAGCGGTTGGCGAGCCAGTTGCGCATGCTCAATCCGCTGGCGGTGCTGGGCCGCGGCTATAGCCTGACGCGCAGGCCCGACGGAACCGTCGTCCGCAGCGCCGACGGGATCGAGGTCGGCGATACCATCGTGACGCAGCTGGCCGCCGGAAAATTGATTTCAAACATTACCGAAAAAGGGTAGGGATTTCCTACGGGAGGCGAACCATGAGTGAAAAGAAGAGCGCGGATTTCGAGCAGTCGCTGGAGCGGCTGGAGGAGCTGGTCGACCAGATGGAAAGCGGCGAGCTGAGCCTGGAGGCGATGATCAAGCATTTCGAGGAGGGCTCCAAGCTGGTGGAGGTCTGCACGAATAAGCTCAACGAGGTCGAGCAGAAGATCGAGAAGCTGGTGAAGAAGGACGGGGAGCTGAAGGCCGTCCCGTTCGAGAGGGAGGAATGATGGAACGGAAACGGTTAATCCTGATTGGGGTTTGCGGCTTGATGGTGGCCAGTGCGTTGATCTCGGCCATCCGCCGCCAGCCGGGGAGCCGGCCCGAGGAATCGGCGGAGTATGTCGCGCCCGTGCCGGTGCCGGAAAGCCGCTTTTCGCCGCGGCAACGGCCGGTGGCGGAATACAATGCGGCCCGCAGCTTCAGCGAAGCCATCGCCGATGCCGTGGAAAAGGTCATGTGCTCGGTGGTCGTCATCCGTACCGAAAAGCAACAGCAGGTGATCCAGCCGTTCATGCCGGGATGGGGACGGATCGTGACCGAGGATCTTGCCGGCGAGGGCTCGGGTAGCATTATCGACGAACGCGGTTACGTGCTGACCAGCTGGCACGTGATCGACGGCGCGAAGTGGATCGAAATCGTGATGAACGACGGTTCCAAGATGCCGGCGCAGGAGGTCGGGCATGACCAGGCGACCGATCTGGCCGTGCTGAAGTTCGAGCCGAAGCAACCGCTCTGCCCGCCCATGGAGTTCGGCGATTCCGACAAGGTGCGCGTCGGCGAAGTTGCCATCGCGATCGGCTCGCCGTTCAGCCTGCAGAGTTCGGTGACGGTCGGGCACATCAGCCAAAAAGGGCGCCGCGTGCAGATCTTGCCCTACGAGGATTTCATCCAGACCGATGCCGCCATCAACGAAGGCAACAGCGGCGGGCCGTTGATCGATGTCGATGGCCGGCTGATCGGCGTGAACGCCGCCGTCAAGACCGAGGCCGAGAAAAAGGGGGTGGGCATTGCCTTTGCGGTACCTTCGAACCTGGCGATGCGCGTTGCGAAATCGATCATTGAAACGGGCAAGCACGAGTGGCCGTGGGTCGGTTGTTTCTTCCAGACGACGGGCGCGAAATACAAGGACCTGTTCGAAGGTGCCGGCGTTGTGATCTCGGATGTGTTCCGCGACACCCCGGCGGCGCGCGCAGGTCTGCAGACGGCGACCGCGGTGTTTGCGGTGGACGGCATCTCCGTGAAGGATGAGTATGATGTCAAGCGCATCATCTTCAACAAGACGGTGGGGGAGAAGGTCCGGTTTCTCCTGCTGCTCGGGGGCGAGCGCCGGGAAGTGGAGCTGGAACTCGAAGAGTTTCCGGGGATAACGCTTTACTAAGCCCGAACGCAAAAAAAAACACCCGGCAAGTTGCCGGGTGTTTTGCTTTTCGGTCGGCCGGTCAGGAATCTTCGCGGAGGCCGCGCACGACGGCTTGGTCGAACCCGAGCGGTTCGAGAAATTCGCTCATCAACCATTCCGGCGGGGTGTTGCCGATTTCGGTTTTGATGCAATATTCGGCATAGGCCTTCCAGGCATCGCGATGGGCCAGCAGCGGCGGCAGGAAATCCTTGGCGTCGGCGCCTTCCACGATGGCTTTCGAGAGGTTCAGCTGGGCCTCGGCCGTCCGGGCATAGCGCCTGGCCTGTTCGGTCGGCATCGCGCCGGCGGCGGCGTTGGCCAACTCCATGATCCTGGCCTGCTCCGGCGTGGGGCCCGCGGGATAGCTGAAGGTGCGGTAGTCCGCGGCCGCTTCGGCAAAACCGGACTCCTCGAAAAAGGCGATGCGCTTGTTGGTCCGCTGATCCGGATCGTTCCATGCTTTGCCCAGATAGACCACTTCGGTCAGGCCGGACGAGAAGCCGGCGAGCCAGGCGAGTCGGCCGTTCTCGACATCCTGCGGCAACGAGAAGACGCTGTGGCCGATCATGATGAGGTGGGCGCCGTCGGCGGAATCGAGC
>NZ_JBFJYW010000337.1:0-3750 GCF_041622395.1 Pontiella sp.
GCTTTTTCCATTCCACGAGGGATGGGCCGGCGTCGCTAAAACGACTCCGCTCGGCAGAACGTCCGTAAAGGCCAGATCCGTCGCGGCCACGGCACTGCCTGAGTTGTCGATGGTAAAGGTCAGGGTGCTGGAGCTTCCGGGCCCGATGGTGGCGGGTGAAAAATTCGCCGAAAAAAGGGTCTGGGCACTTGCGGATGCGAGGCCCCCCAGCAGGGCAACGCCGATGACAAGCAGAGAATAAGAATGTTTCATGGATAGCCTCGCAAATGATTTATGGAAGAACCCGGATCCGATAAAAGCCCTGGCGGTCGGACGCTTCAGGAAGGGATACGGTGGTCGTCCCGTCCTCGCCCACCAGGCCGGAAGCGGCCGTAGAGAACCCCGCGGCCGTCAGGTTGGTTCCATATTGAAGTTCGTAGCAGCGCCCGTCGACGCTGCTCCACGTTACGGCCACCGCGCCGGTCGACGGCGAATTCCACGCAAACTCGGTGATCGCCAGCACGGAATCGGGGTCGAAGGGTTCGGTCATGGCGTGGTATTCGCTCCAGTTGGAAGTCCCGTCGGAATCCGCATCGGCATGATCCTGCGAATGATCGGTCGGAAGGCCCATCTGAACCAGCCAGTCCACCGGAATGTGCGCGGTCGGCGCCGCCTGGGCCGGGTCGATAAAATCGGCCACGCCGTTGGCATTGGCATCGAAGCTGCCCTCGCCCCGATCCGAAATCCCGTCGTTGTCGGTGTCGCCGAATCCGATGGCCTGATTGGTCTGCGAAAGCGAAGACACGGCCTTGGGCATCTCCAGGGCAGTGGATTTGACGAAGCCGCTGTCATTGATCCAGAAACCGCTGACGCCGAGCGTGCCGGTTGCGGCGAGGCTGGCGGTCGAATCGAGCTGGAAATCCCGGCAGTTGACGGCGGCAGCGTCGATCACCATCGACGCCCCGTCTTCCAGCGTAATCTTGCCGGACGAGACGGTCAGGTTGGTACGGCAGATCAACTGCCCGCCGGATCGAACGATCAGGTTTTCCGCCAGTACCGGAGCGGCCAGCAGCACCAGCACCGGGAATAGCTTATTCAATGGGACCGTCATCGCTATTCTCCCTGCTCCAGCCGTTTTTCAAGCGCTTCCAGGCGCTGGGACAACGTGTCGATCGTAGCCTGTTGCCGGTCGATGGTCTGTTGCTGATCCTGAACCACCCGCGTGAGCAACGCGGAAAAATCCATCGGCGAAACGCTGCGGCGGTTCTTCGTGGCGACCAACTCGGGGACATCCTCGGCAATAAAGCCGAGCTGGGATTCGTCTTCGCCGATATAGTTGAAACGAACCGGCTCCAGCGCCTTGAATGCCGCCATGGCCTCGTCGGAAGAAACCGAACCGATGTTTTCCTTCAGCGCCCGACGGCTGGCGATCTCCAGCGTACCGCCAATATAGGCGTTGCCTTCAACATGCAGCGTCGTGGTGGGCACCACGGTTGCAGGGCCGACCAGCAGGGCACCGACTTCATTGACGGAGGCCTCGACATGCAACTTCGCTTGGGGATTCCAGGTGCCGATGCCCGTCTTCCCGCTGGCTTTTACCGTCAGCGCATTGTCCGGGGCGCCCGGCTGGATGCGAAACGGGATGGCGCTCGCATGGGTCACGTCCCGAATAAAGAAATTGTCTTCGTTGCCGGCCAGATCCCAGGCCTGCGGCGTCCAGCCTTCGGTTCCATCCTGCTCCAGACGCAGTCCCGGAGTATCCCCGCCCGCCACATGCAGTTCCAGCACCGGATTTTCCAGTCCGATGCCGACATCCCCTTCCCCATCCACCTTCAGCGCATTGGCGGGTGCCCCCGCATCCACGCGGAAAACAAGCCGGCCGGCATCGGCATCCTCGATCGCAAAATAATTATCGCCGCCGTTGGAGCTATCATTGATCACGATCCGCCAATCCGTGCTGGGGAACGAACCCGAAGTACTGGTATCGCTAAAATGGATGCGCAGGTTGTTTTCCTTGAGCCGGATCGTATCAAAGCCAAAGTCTTCCCCGTTTACCGCGTCCTGCCCGACCGCCAACGAACCATCAACAATCAAATCGTCCAAAATTTGCTGGTCGGCAATGACGAATCCTGCCCCGGCAACCCACATGATCCCCATTGCAACAACTTGTTTATACATGGCCGTTTTCTCCTTATCTAATGCTCAACACAAAAATTCCATGGGGGGCGGTACGGCTTCCCCTCCCCGTTCCGGCGCAGTGCGCCGCCATTCCCCTGCCAGCCCGGAGGGCTCGCATCGCCGCTTCCGCAAAAAACCCATCGACTTTATTCTATCACAAACTCTCAAATCTCGACCTTCGCTGTATTCAGAATTATAAATCAATGACTATATGGTAATTGTTTATCCCTTATTTCGGGCATCGGAATATGGCCGCCGCTCGATGCGCCCGAGGCGATGCAAAGAGCCCTGCGGCGGGACGGGGCCAACAAACTCCGGCCCTTTTTTCCAGACATTGGAAACGATAGTCCCTATAAGTTCGGGAATATTTCGAACCGAGCGGACGATATTGAAAATAAGGATTTCACCATGGCCCATCTGATCCAGCACCCGGCCCCCGGCGGGCACACCCTCCACTTCCGCGGCGACACGGTTACCTTTAGCCTCACCAACCAAACGGGCCTGAAGGGCCAGGCGTGGCTGCGCTCCAACATCGGCCATGCGCACGTGCGCCACACCGAGATCATCACGCACGCCGAACAGGGGCTTCCGCCCCTCTCGCGCGACTGGCACGATTTCCCGATGCAACCGGAGGGCGACACCTTCCGTCTCACCCTGCCGCTGCTTGGCGTCGGGCGCTTCGAGGCCAAGGCCTACTTCGTCGCGGAAGGGTCCGACCAGATCCGCTGGCCGGAAGGCGGCAACTCGGTGCTGAAGGTCGAGCCCGCCGAAACCTGCGCCGGCAACACGATGTACACCGCCTTCGTCCGCCAGTTCGGCGAAGCCCAGTACCAGGGCGCCATCCACCCGGACGACGAACCGGCGATCAGCCAGCTCGACCATGCGGGCTACACCGTCATCCCCAAGGCCGGCAAGTTCCGCGACGTGATCAAGGAGCTCGACTTCGTCGTCGGCCACCTGCGCTGCAAGATTCTGCAGCTGCTGCCGATCCACCCCGTTCCAACGACCTACGGCCGCATGGGCCGCTTCGGCAGCGCCTTTGCGCCGCTCGACCTGTTCGATGTCGACCCGGCGCACGCCGAGTTCGACAAACTGACGACGCCGCTGGAGCAGTTCCAGGAGCTGGTCGACGAAGTCCACCGCCGCAATGCGCGCCTCTATATGGACATGCCGATCAACCACACGGGCTGGGGATCGCAGCTGCAGGTCAACCACCCCGAATGGTTCGAGCGCAAGGCAGACGGCAAGTTCAAGTCGCCGGGCGCCTGGGGCGTCGAGTGGTCCGACCTCGTCGAGCTCGACCACACCAACCGCGAACTGTGGCATACGCTGGCCGACGTCTTCCTGTTCTGGTGCCGCAAGGGGGTCGACGGCTACCGCTGCGATGCCGGCTACATGGTGCCGTTCGAGGCGTGGGAATACATCATCGCCAAGGTGCGCATGGAATATCCCGACACCGTCTTCATGCTCGAAGGGCTCGGCGGCCACAAGCACGTCACCGAGCGGCTGCTGGCCGACAGCGGCATGAACTGGGCCTACTCCGAAATCTTCCAGAACTACGACCAGGGCCAGGTCGACGGCTACCTGCCCGAA
>NZ_JBFJYW010000338.1:0-3749 GCF_041622395.1 Pontiella sp.
ATAACCAAGCGTGTACCACCACACCATTGCACAGGAACAAGCAGGAACCAAAAAAGATGAAAAAGTCAGTTATTTTTATAGTCGCGGCCGTCGTGGCGAATGCCGGGGCCCAGGAGATTTCGATCTCTAAGCCGGGGTCCGCATCCGTAAATCTGAAGGCGAACACCTATTACCGCATGAACCGGGATAATACCCAGTCGTACAGTCAGGACATCCGTTCCAAATATTACGGGGTGTGGTTGAGGGATAGCACCTGGAATGAAAACTCGACGACCGCCGACGGCGAAGCCTCGTTCCAGCGCGGCGAACTCAACGAAGACGTCAGCATCTGGATCAATAACGAAATTTCCGGGCGGCTCTACGAAGTGACCACCCAGTGGGCCTACACCAACCTCTACACCACGTATGTCTATGGAGAGGACGACCCGGCAGAGAGCAGCGTGACCGGTTATTCCTGCGACCGCAGCGCCAGCGGGCAGCGCACCGCCGACAACGCCGTGACGATCTACACCTCGCAAGTGAACGCCCCCCGGTATGTCGGGTCGTGGTATTTCGACGAGGGGAACTATTATGGCGGGGAGGGCTATAGCGGGATCGTGGCCCGGCAAGGCAACGCGTTCACCTGCTACGGCGCGTCGTTCGTGGCGGGCGACCAGACCACGTCCTCCTCGGCCGCCTCCGGCGCCTATTTGGCCGAAATGTCGGGCGATGTCTACATCGACAACGAGACCGATTGGGATTACGACCGGTTCCAGGGGGGCACGTTTACGACCGTCTACACCAAAACCGGCGGTGGAACCTACTACAGCTCGGTCTCCTACAACGGCGGCGACGGCTTGTTCGTCGGCGATAACGACACGGACGACGGCGAAACCCAAACGATGGGCATCACCATTCTCGGCGGCGACTTCTACGGCAGCCAGAACGAATCCGGCTCGATCCGCGGCATCGACTATACCGAATTCGATACCTACAGTGCCACCGCCACCGCGCGGGGCGGACGCGGCGCCTATCTGGGCGATGCCTCGGAAGGGGTGATCATCGAGAGCGGCAACTTTATCGGCGGGGATGCCGGCTGGGCGACGGTCGCGGGCGACTACAGTTCGGCCTACACCGTCGGGGGCGAGGGCGCGGTGCTGGTGAGCAACGGGACGGTCTCCATCAACAACGCCGTCTTCACGGCGGGCAAGAGCTATTCGGCGACCGTCGAGGAAGTCGGGCAGTGGGACGCCGAAACCCAGGAGGAGCTCACCGCCACGGCCTACGCCGGTTCGGCCAATGCGTCCGGTGCGTCCGGACTCTTGCTCTACAACAACGGCACGACCACGATCTCGAACATCACCACCACCGGGTCCGCCGGTTCGGTGGCCTCGGCCCAGGGCGAGTCCAGCACCGCCACCGCCAATGGCGGCAGCGGTCTGCTCGCCTACAATACCGCCGTGGTGATCAACGGCGGAACCTTCACGGGGGCCAATGGCGGGACCGCCAAGGTCTACGAAGACAGTGCCTCCGCCAGCGCCTGCGGCGGCGCGGGCGTCTGGCAGATCAACAGCTCGCTCACCATCAACGGCGGCACCTTCAGCGGCGGCGATGGCGGTACGGTTAATGGCGATGACGAAATCGGAAATCTGGGGGTCGTGGCCCAGAATGCCAACCTCACCATCACCGAAAACAGCGGCGAAACGCTGATCAACGGCAACGTCTTGATCAACAACTCCTCCACTTCCGCCAAAACCGTATCGATCCAGGCCGGAACCATCGACGGCGACATCTATTCCATCGGCAGCGGCACCATCAATATGTCGATCTCCTCCGCGGCGGACTATTCCGGGTCGTTCATCCAGAGCGACGGCATCGTGAACGTCAACCTGACGGATTCCGACCAAAGCCGCTTCTTCACCGATGTCTACATCACCTCGGGCACCAACAATTTCAAGGGCGCCACCGTGGTTACGGAAGAGGATTCGGTCTTCGAACTGGCGGACGCCAACTGTCTGCTGACCTTCGCCCTGGGCGCGACGCTCTCGGAGGGAACGGTGATGGACGCGGGATACGGCACCATTAAATCCTCCGCCGATTTCGAGATGGGGGCCGACACCGATCTCTACTTGCAATATGCGACCGTCTACAACGACAACGGCGTCGCCTCGCTCGAAGGCGGCGTCTTGAATGTCGCGTCGGGCAACCTCGTTTTGTCGGACACCTCCGCCTGCATCCACGGCGAAGGGATCTCGGCGACGCCCTACGGTTCCGTCCAGCTGACCTTGGGTGGCGTGCAGGCCGCTTCGAGCAACCTCGCGCAGTATGTCGAAACCGACTTCGGCTGGCTCACCAAATTGAGCGATATCTCCGTCGACGGCGGCTTGGTCGCCGAATACGGCTACGATTCCGTCGCGGACGAGCTGACGGATTTGGGTTCCATGGTTACCAACATCGACGCCGCGATCGTGGGGCTGACCAATACCTTGTTCTATTCCGTCAATTCGCTGGGCGCCGATTCCGGCGCCAAGGCCATTCGCTATTCCATTGCGCAAATGCCCGACGCCGTTGAATCGGCCTATGAAATCAACATGATGAACACCGAGCAGGTTGCGGCGCGCAATACGGAGTTCCGCTCCATGAACGGTTTCGCTTCGTCCCAGCCCGTGCAGGCGGGGCCCACCGGCGCGGCCGGGCCCGACGCTACGCCGGACGAAAGCACCGTCAAAGGCTGGGTGCGTGCGTATGCCTCCATGGGCGACCACGACGCTTCCGGGGCCTTTGCCGCCTACGACGTGGGCACCTACGGCACCGTGATCGGGGTCGATAAGAGCTTCGGCAACCTGCTGCTGGGCTTGGCGGGCGGCTATGCGCGCAGCGACCTCGATTCCGATGCCTACGATGCCGACGTGGACACCTGGCATGGAACGGCCTATGCCACCTATGGGTGGGAATCCGTCTACGTCGACCTCGCCGGCACCTATGGCCACTCCGACATCGACGAAAGCAGTTCCATATCCGGCAGCTTGGTGGATTCCTCTTCCGGGTTCGGGGCGGACATCGTGAGCGGCTACATCGCCGCCGGCAAGCGGTTCGATCTCAAGGAAACGCTTTCCCTGGTTCCGCAGGCCTCCTTCCTCGGCACCTACTACAGCCAGGACGAGTTTGTTCGCGAAGGCCCCATCTATGGCGACTCGGGATCGGCCACCTACAAAGCCTACGATTCATGGTCCGGCCTCCTTTCCCTGGGCGCCAGCCTCTCCACCATGCATCAGATCGACTGGCTCAACCAGGGCGTCGCCTTCATCCCCGAGGTGCGCGCCTTCTGGCTGCATGAATTCAACGCCGAGCAGGACGACATGGATGTCTTCCTCTACGGCAACCTCGAATCGTTCGGCGTCCGCGCCCGCGAAGAAGACCTCCTCCGCATCGGCCTCGGCTTCGATATCTGGAGCTGGAAGCACCAAAACTCCAAGTTCGAGATCGACTACGACGGAATTCTCGCCCCCGATTACCGCGAGCACGTCTTCAGCGGAAAAATCACCTACAGCTTCTAGAACACGGGAAACCTTAAACTTTCGGATGATTTTCAACCACCCGCTTCGCTAGAGGTCACAGAGACACGGAGGGGATATATATGCGCCTCTGTGCCCTCTGGCGTGAAAATACGAAGTTCTAGGTGATGCGCTGCACTAGCTTCAAGAACCAGAATCCACGCTCGCCGAAAGGTGCGGGCGTGGATTCCGCTGTTCGCATCGGCGTGCCGATGC
>NZ_JBFJYW010000339.1:0-3743 GCF_041622395.1 Pontiella sp.
ATTGACCGAGGGCCACAGCGGCGTTTCATAGGTCGCCAGCGGCACCTCGAACTCGCCTTCGATGGTGTTCCCCGACACCTTCACCGGACCGACAAACTGCATGGGAATCTGCGCATATTCACTCATTGACTACTCCTTGGACGAATTGCGGAACTATGCGGGCGATTCCACCCGGATGTCAAATTCGCAGACGCAACCGAAATGATTGGTCTGGCGGATTGCACTCGCCGCGAAAGCTGACAGAATGGCCGGCCATGAAAAAACTGGTCAATCTCTACATCGTGCTGTTTATGCTGGACGGCATCTTTTCCTTGCTGGACGTGGTTGTGGCGCGCCTCACGGGGGTGCAAGCCTTCGGGGCGATGCGCGGTTTGATGGGGTTCGGCCCGTTCATGCTGGCGTTTCCGCTCTATTGCATTATGGGCTGCATGGGCGGTTTCCCGAAACGGACGGTGTTGCCGATGGTCCTCTTCGTCGCATGGAGCACCCTGTTTTTCGGCCTGCCCCTCCCCATCTATCTGGGCACGAAAACCACGGAGTTGCTGCTTTCCGTTGCGCAACCCGCACTGGGACTGTGGGTCTTGTTCGAAATCCGCCGCAGCGGCCGCAACGAAGGTTGGCTGCACGGGCCGGGGGCGTTTGAAGGCATCCAATTCAGCGGCAAGCGGACGTGGGGGTTCCTGGCCGCGAACGTCTTTGGGGTCGTTCCGCTGCTGGCCCTCTATCTCGGCCTCTCCGCGAGCATCGGGGTTGCGCACCGCACCAAAGGATTTGTCCATCTGGGACCGCGCGGCGTCAGCGTCGAGGCCCGCACCTACCGCTGCAACGACAAATCCATCTTCCTGCTGCCGTCCGTCCACATTGCCGAAGGTTCCTTTTATACGGATCTGATGGAGGAGCTCCCCACCGGAAAAACCGTGATCCTCCCCGAAGGCGTGACGGACACCGAAAATCTGCTGTCCGGCGGCATGGGCTACGATAAGCTGGCGCCCGCCCTCGGGCTGGTGGCCCAAAACGGGCAGACCTTTTCCGCCAATCCGGAAATCGCCACCACCGCCTGCGACATCGATGTCAGCACCCTTTCGCCCGAAGTCGTGGCCTTCCTGAACGCGAAGGGGAAGTTCTTCCGCAAGATGGACACCGAAGACCGCCGCGCCGCGCTGCTGGAATACATCACCACTCCGGTGCCCGATGAAAAACTGCTTTGGAAAGAGATCGTCGAGGATCGCAACGCGCGGGTCGTCGCCTGCATCCACGATTCGATGGAAACCTACGATTACATCGCCGTCCCCTGGGGCGCGGCACACATGCCCGGCATCGAAAAAGAGCTGCTCGACGCGGGCGCGAAGCAGGTGGACCGCCGCCGCGTCTGGGTTATGCGCTGGCCCCCGAACGGCAAGTGACCGGTTCCCACCGCGGGATCAGGCACCACGGCGGACTCGGTCTTGCCGATGAATGCGCAGGGCATCTGGCTTTTCGGGGCTCCGACGGAGCGTCGCCCTCCACCATCTTTGTCGAACCGCAGGAGCTGAGCCGCCGCTTCAACGAAGACGCCTCGCTTTCCGCGAATTATAATCCGCTCAAACGGCCGGTCGCCCAGCGCGGCATTCTCGACGTCGATTGGACCGTGGAATCCTTGATGGCGTGGCTGGACCGACGGATTGAAACAACGGCGTAACGTGTTTCTAACATTTTAGGGATTGTTAGCATTCGGCAAATGCGGAACATTGGGCGCATGGAAAAAATCAAGATTTTAGTCGTTGAGGACGAGGCGCCGATCCAGGAGTTGCTGCAATTCAATCTGGAACGGAGCAAGTATCGCGTGAAGGTGGTGGACTCCGGCGAGGAGGCGCTGACCGTGGCGGCGCAATTCCAACCGGATCTGATCCTGCTGGACATCATGTTGCCGGGAGCGGATGGCTTGGAGGTTTGCAAGCGCCTCAAGGCCGACCCCAAAACCACGCGCATCCCGATCATCATGCTGACCGCCTTGTGCGAGGAAGCCGATGTGGTGGCCGGTTTGGAGCTGGGCGCGGACGATTACATCACCAAGCCGTTCAGCCCGCGCGTGCTGCTGGCCCGGGTGAAGGCCGCGCTGCGCCGCATCATCTCCGCGGAACCCGCCGTCAACCGGGAGCTGATCTCGATCCACAACATTTCGATCGACGTTGCCCGCCACAAGGTGGAGGTCGATGGACAGGACGTGACGCTGACCTACACCGAATTCAAGGTGCTTCAGTTGCTGGCCCTGCAGCCGGGCCGGGTCTTCACCCGCTACCAGATCGTCGACGCCGTGCATGGCGAGGACTATCCGGTGACCGACCGCTCGGTCGATGTGCAGATCGTGGGGCTACGCAAGAAACTCGGCGATGCCGGGAAAATCATCGAGACCGTCCGGGGCATCGGCTACCGCTTCAAGGAAGAGGAATAGAACAAGTGAACGGGTTTCAGCGTTGAAGCGTTGATTCGCCGTGTGCCGATAGGGCGCCCCCTTCAACCGTTGAACCCTGCCCCCTTGAACCGGTCGTTTCGGAGAAATGGCGATGAAGAAAAAACATCTGTTCTGGTTGCTGCTCCCGTCCTACTGGGTGCTGACGGCGATTGCGATCATCGTGGTGGCGGTGTATGCCTTCCACTCGATGTCGAGCCTCTACTTCCACGCGCTGGAAACCGACGTGCGCACGCGGGCCATTCTGCTTTCCGAGCAGCTGGCCCCGCTGATCGGCGACGCCACCGCCGTTGACGCCCTGTGCAAGCGGCTCGGCGGGTCGGCCGACACCCGCTTCACGGTCATCATGCCCGACGGCCGGGTGATCGGCGACTCCAACGAGCGCCCCGATGCCATGGAATACCACGGCGACCGCACCGAGATCCGGCAGGCGCTCGGCGGCAGCGTCGGCATGGATACGCGCTATAGCCGCACGGTGAAGCAGGAGATGATGTATATCGCCGTACCGCTGCAGACCGCAAACAAGGAAACCCTCTGCGCGGTCCGCGCCGCCCTGCCCATGACCGCCATCACGGCGGAATTGAACAAGATGACCGTCCGCGTCTTCGTCGCGGCGGTGCTCTCCGGCCTGCTGGCCATGGGGATCTGCATCGGCGTGGTCCGGCGGATCACCTATCCCCTGCGCGGCATGGGACTTGCGGCCCGCAAGTTCGCCGAGGGCGATTTCGGCCACCGTATCCCGGCCCAACAGGCGCTGGAACTCGATCAGCTGGCCGAATCGCTCAACGCCATGTCGGAACAGCTCAGTAAAACGCTGTCGACCCTGAGCGAGCAGCGCAACGAGCAAACCGCCGTGCTCTCGTCGATGGACGAAGGCGTGTTGGCGGTCGACAAACGCGAGCGCGTCATCCACATGAACCGCGTGGCCGGGGAAATCCTCGGGGTCGACGGGCACGATACCAAGCGCGAATTGATCCAGCAGGTGGTGCGTTACGCCAACCTGCAGGAGTTCATCAAGGCCGTAATCGGCTCGCAAAAACCGCTTGCGCGCGACCTTACCCTGATCGGCGACGGCGAAAAGCAGATCCAGGCCAACGGCACCGTGCTGTGGAATTCGGAAAACGAATCGATCGGGGCCTTGATTATCCTGCGCGACGTCACGCAACTGCGCCACCTCGAAACGGTTCGTTCGGACTTCGTGGCGAACGTCTCGCACGAACTCAAAACCCCCATCACCTCCATCAAAGGCTTCGTCGAGACGCTGCTTTCCGGCGACTGGAACCACGAGCCCGAC
>NZ_JBFJYW010000340.1:0-3735 GCF_041622395.1 Pontiella sp.
TCCTTGACGAGTCCGGTTCCCCGGCTCGGGTCCACCTTGAAGCCACTGTCCCATTTGTACATCTTGCCCGGCGTTGCGCCCTGGTTGCCGTCGGGAATCGACAGCACTTGCTCGCCATCGGGTTTGAGGCTGTAGGCCAGGGTTTTATCCGCGACGCGCAGGGTGCCGCTCTGGCCGCGGCCGGTCAGATTCTTGACGACCGCGTTCACCTCGCCGCCGAGTTCGGGGCGGAGTGAGACGCTGATCGCCGAGGCGGCGTCGTTGGTTTCGGCCGCCTGGAGCGCCATGGCCAGGAGCGCGGCGTCTTTGGCCTTGATCAGCAGCGGGGCCGGGGTGAGCTGAATCGACGTGTTCCCGGCTTTATCGGCCTTGGACGAACGTGGGTTGCCCATCAGATCGACGAACTCGACGCTCTGGCCGAATGTCGCTTGGATGGCCGGGCCGCGGGTCAGGCCGTTTTCCACATCGTGGCTTACGCACCAGACCGCCGCGACGCCCGTGCCGTCCTTGAGTCTGAACGCGTAGCCGCGGATGCCGGCGGCCGGTTTGATGTCGGCCAAGTACTCAACGTATCCCAGATGGGTGCCCAGGGTATTGGCTACCTTGTTGAGTAGGAGCGGCGTCAGATACAGATCCAGAAACGGGCGCGAGACCCAGATATTGGAGGACTGGACCCGGGGCCAGTATTTGAGCATGATGAGCCAGGCCCGGGCCGCGGAGGCCGCATGGATGAATTCGCGATTGCCGAAGTCGTAGGTGGGTTTTCCCGCCTGATAATGGTCGTAGGCGGTATCCGCCGACCAGGCCGGAACGTAGGCTTCCGGGGTGTTGAACATTTCCGTGTAGTGGATCGGGGTTTCCCGGCCGTAGCCGTAGCGTTCCATCTGGGCAATCAGCCGGGCGGTCTCCTCGTCCAGATCGTTGTTGGAAAGCGTGCCCCTATCGATATTGCCATAGGGATGGACCGCCAGCGCATCGTATTTCAACCCGTGTTTTTGCGCCGCTTTCAGATAGCCTTCGATGGCGTCGTAGCCGCGCAACCGCGAGTAGCCCGAGGTGCCGCAGGTGGGCATGATTTTCGCGGTTGGCATGGCGCGTTTGACGCCGCGGGCGGTGGCGGCCTGGGCCTTGAAGTACTCGTCGAATTTCTTGTTGCGGACCAGACCGGACCCCTCCTCCTCGTTGCCAAAGGCCCAGATGTCGTACTGCTCGGGATCGCGCAGTTTGGCGCTTTCGTAGGCGACCTGTTCGATGCGCGCCTCCATTTCGGGGGTGACCTCTGTCCACTTGCGGTAGTTGCCGCCGATTTCGGGATCCTGGCTGGTGATCATGGTGGCGATGTTGGCGATGCGGTATTTCTTCTCCAACTCCGGGCGCAGCTTGCCGTTGCCTTTGCTGTAGCCCCAGCTGGTGGAACCGAAGCCCCATTCCATGTATTTGCGTGCCAGATCCTCACCGCGACTGATTCGGGCGTAATGGCCCAGGGTTCCGAAGATGTTCTTGGTGGCATGGGTGTTGGAAAGGGGCGTCATAATCGAAAGGCGGTAGTAGTCGCAATAGGGCGCGACTCCCTTCACCGTGTAGGCGGCCTTGACCACGAACACGCCCTCGCCAAACCGTTTCTCCTGGAAGTCCAGTTTGAGGGTTTGCAGACCCTCGTCGTCGATCTTGAACTTGAATGTCTCGCTGTAGACGATCTCCCGGAAGGCATTTTTGGCCGAAATGGTCACTTCTCCGGCCGTGCCCGGTTTGCCGACAATCGTAAACTCCGCGTTGATCGGCTTGCCTTTGACAATGCTGTTGTCCGGGTCGGCCGTGGTCAGCATGCCGTCGAGCGGGGCCGAGACGAACTCAGTGGGGGTTGACCCCTTTTCGAGCTGAATGCCATCGACCAGGGTGTTGTTGCCGCCCAAGAGGGTAATGCTCACGCCCGCGGCGTCCGCAGTGAAGGTCCGCGAGTAGCGTTTCCAGGTCTGGCCGACGGTGAATTTGGAGTCCGGATTGTTGGTGTCGCCCCAGGGACCGGTGCCGCCGAAGCGACCGCCGCGCGCCGCGCTCTTCAGAGCCATTTTCAAGGCGGAGTTCGCATGTTCGGACTTGGCGTAGAAGCTGAGCGTGTAGACTTGGCCCTTGTCGAGGGACAGTGGGAAGGTCATCAGTCCGGGCGCGCCGTGTTGAGTATTGCGGAGCATCACGGCCTTCTTGCCGAACTTACCGCCGGGCACCACCTCCTGACGCGGTGCTTCGTCCGGCTTGTAGGTGGCGCCGCCGCCGATCCAGGTCCAGTAGCGAAGGCCCTGCTCGAAGCTGGGATTGGGCATCACGTTGCGGGTCGGAGACATCGGCACGTGGGTGGCGTCGTCCTTCCAGAAATCGATGCCGCCGACGGGCGGCGGCGTATCCTGTTGCGGCAGTGCGGCCTCGCCCAGGTCGATGATGATCTTTCCGGTCACGCGGGGTTTCGGATAGCGGGCGCGATTGATCAAGCCGTAGCGGTCGTCGCCGACTTTCGGCACATGGATGCTTTCGGTGATCTGCCCGGTCAGCTCACCGAGTTCCAGAGTGTATCCCTGCACCGGATCGGAGGCGTTGTAGACGAAATCGCCGGTGGCCGGGGTGCGGATTCCATTTTTGGAGGCGACCAGCTGCTCCCGGCTGGCTTCCTTGAACGTCGTGCCGCCCAGGGTCAGTTTCTTGCCTTTGTACTCGTGGATGGTATACCAGGGCACCGCGCCGAAACCCGTTTTCGAGTTTTCGAGTTCCTGCTGGCTGACGCCCATGTCCCAGGAAAGTTCGATCCGGCTGTCTTTGAGCGGGTTGAGATGATAGGTGAACACCGCGCGTTTTCCGGCGGGGGTCAGGTACGGTTTGCGGTAGGTGACCGTCCGGGCCTTTTTGTCGATGGTCAACGAATCCGGATCGTCCTTGATGTCCTGGTACGGATAGCCGTAGCCGCCGCCTTTGAACGAGCCCCACCACATGAAGCAGGCCACCTGCTTGTTGTCGATGTAGATGGTGACGTTCTGGTCTTTGTCCGGCCGGTTGCGCCCGTCGATCCGGCGCACCATGACGGCTTTGTTCCCGACCTGAAAGGAGGGTTGTTCATAGATGGCCCCCTTATGGGAACCGTGCTGGTGATAGGCGAAGGTCTCGACCTGGAAAATCGGATCCTGGCGCGCGGCGCCCCGGCTTTCGAAGACCGGGTCCGGATCGGGCAGCGGCGGCGCCGCCGCGGCACGTTCGGAAGAGGCCGCGCACAACAGTGCGGCCGTCAATAACACGCTGAATTTAGAGTTCATTTAATTTCCTTTTTCTATTTCCGCGATCAAAGATTCCGGCTGGGAGCAAGGAGTTCCTCGACCACGTTTTCGGTGAAAAACAGCGAGGCGTAATGAGCTTGGTCGTAGTCGAAGCTTTCTAGGGCGGCGAGGATTTCCGGCGTCACGGCGCGGATATGTTCCGGATCTTCGGACATCGTGACGATCCAGGCGGCCGGAAGGGCTTGGAGCGCGGTCGATTTGTCCTCGCTCACGGCGGGGCAGAGCTTGCTCCAGATCCGTTGTTCCTCGACGGCTACCGCGACCCCGTCGTCGGCGCAGGTCTGCGGACGCCAAGCATTGAGCATCAGCCGCCAGTCCGGGGTGAACGCCCGACGCTCCCCGCCGATGAAATCACGATAACGTGCGATACCCTCGGCCGCCGACTTCCCGAGTGCCTTCAGACCTTGGTGGTAAA
>NZ_JBFJYW010000341.1:0-3716 GCF_041622395.1 Pontiella sp.
GACCCCAATCGAAAAGCGACAATATCTGCGGGAAAAGCACTGGGAGCAATCGCGCCGGGCGGAGCGCCGGGGCGATTACAAAAAAGCCCTTGAAATCCACAAGCGAATCCTGGCCGAGGATCGTGCATCCTATGCGGTTTTTCTGCGGGCGGGTTGGCTTTCTTTCCGGCTGGGAGCCTACGAGGAGGCGATCGGCTACTATGAACAGGCCCTCGCAATAAGCAATGATGAGTGGCCCTTGCAGGGGATCAAGAGCTGTCGCGCCGCACTCGGCGTTACCGCCGCCGCATAAATACTTCAACCGAAGGAGAATCCGTGATGATTAAACGATTGGGAATTTTAATGCTGCTCGTCGCAAGCGTGGGCTGCAAGGGGCCTGGCGGCCGTCCCCCGCGCGGCGGCGGTAAAAACGATGCCTCCGGCGCCGATTTCGTGAAACGGCTCGATAAGGATGGCGACGGAAAAGTGTCGAAGGGCGAGTTCGACGGGCCGGCCAAGATTTTTGCCGAGCTGGATCGCAACGGCGATGGGTTCCTTGCGGCGGACGAAGCGCCTTCCGGGCCTCCTCCGGGCGGCCGAAGATAGGTTTCGGTTTCGCCGGTGCCCGGCTAGTTGGCCAGGGCTTTGCGGATGGCCGCGATGTCGACGACGATCTGCTGCTTCAGTTTTTCGGCGTCCTCGAAAACCTGGTCGCCGCGGATGTATTCGATATAGCTGACTTCGACGTGCTGGCCGTAGAGATCGACGCCGGTTTCGTCGAGCAGGTAGACTTCGAGCACTTGCGGTTCGTTTTCGTGGAAGGTGCCGCGGTGGCCGATGTAGGCGGCCGCCGGGTACGCGGCTTGGCCGACGCGCAGTTTGGCGGCATAGATTCCGCGCGGCGGCAGCATGTCGTTTTCCGGCGCGATGTTGGCGGTGGGGTAACCCAATACGCGCCCGATCTTTTTGCCGTGTTCCACGGTGCCGATGGTGCTGACGGGCCGGCCGAGCATGCCGATGGCATCGGCCATGTGGCCCAGCTTGATCGCCTCGCGGATGCGGGTGCTCGATACGCGCTCTCCCTTCCAGCACACTTGCGGGTGGGCCGAAAAAAACATGCCGCGTTCGGTGCATAGCTTGGTGAGCAGTTCGGCGTTGCCGGCGCGGTTGCGCCCGAACGACCAGTCTTCGCCGACCGAGATGCCCGCCAGCGCGGGTATGCGGTTGCATAGGTTTTCAAAAAAGGCCTCGGGCTCCTGCTTCATGAAATCAACGGTGAAGGGCTGGAGGATGCAGCCGTCGACGCCCATCGCCTGCAAATGGCTGGACTGCTGGTTCGTCGTGAAGATCAGCGGCGGCGCACGGTCGGGCATCAGAACCTTGGCGGGGTGGGGGTCGAAGGTGAACACCCACGCTTCGCCGTCGACGGCGCGCGCGCGTTCGATCGCTTTCTTGATGACGGCGGCGTGGCCGATGTGCAAGCCATCGAAGCAACCCGCCGCAAGAATGACGGGGCTTTGGGTGTCGTGGAACTCTTCGAGGGCGCGGATGATTTTCATCGGATCATATCACTCAACAGGATGGCCTTTTGCTCTAGCGTTTCGCGGTCGCATTCCAAAATCTCTTCCATCGTATGGGCCCGGTCGATCGTGAGCGGACCGGAGGCGGTGCGCCGCAGGGCGTCGAGGCTTCCGCCGACGCCGAGCAGATGGCCGATGTCGTGGGCGAGGGTGCGGACATAGGTGCCCTTGGTGCTCTTGACGCGAAATGTAACCAGCGGGTTGGCGAATTCGAGGACATCGAACTCGAAGATGGTGATCTTGCGCGGCTCGCGTTCGATCTCCTGGCCCTTGCGCGCCATTTTATACAGCGGTACGCCGTTCTTTTTGATGGCCGAAACCATCGGCGGAATCTGCTCGATGTCGCCCATGAAGTTTTCGGCAATGACCTTTTCGACGTCTTCGCGGGTGATGTGCGAGGCATCCTTCTCTTCGAGGATCTCGCCGTCGGCATCCTGCGAGTTGGTCGTGATGCCGAGGTGGATGGTGCCCTCGTAGACTTTGTCGCCGCCCATGATGCGGTCGGAAAGCTTGGTGCCCTTGCCGATCAGCATCACCAGCAGGCCGGTCGCCAGCGGGTCGAGCGTGCCGCCGTGGCCGACTTTGGCGAGCTTGAAGTAGTTGCGGATTTTCGCGACGACGTCATGCGAGGTCCATTCGCTGGGTTTGTCGACCAGCAGGATGCCGTCGAACGGATCGGGTTCGCGGCGCCTACGCGGTCTCATCGGTGCCCTTGTCGTCTTTGAAGGCTTCGGGATTCTCGCGCTCCATCTCGGCCAGCATGGAAAGGATGTGGTCGCCGCCCTCGAGCGATTCGTCGAGGATGAAGTGCAGGCGCGGGGTGTATTTGAGCTTCACGCGCTTGATCATCAGGCGGATGATCTCCTGCCGATGGCGGTTGAGGTATGAAATCATGCCGTCGCGGTTGTCCTCGTGCCCGAAGATCGAAACAAAGACATTGGCGTCGCGCAGATCCGGCGCGCACTCGACGCGCGTGACCGTGATGGCCGCCGAATCGAAATCCGATCCGATGAAGTTGCGGTAGAGATCTTCCGCGATCTCGCGTTTCAGCAATTCGTTGACTCTGACTAAACGTGGTGTGCCCATGGGAATTTCCTCGAAAAACGCGCTACTATAGGCCGCCGGCGGCGAAAAGCAACCCTCGGCGTCGATCGTTCGGGAAATTCCGCCGACGCCCATTCGCTATTTTAGGAGCGAAAAAGCCAAGCAACGTGGTTGACGCCCTTTTTCCGGTTGGGTAATGTTCGCCCTCATTTTTAACAGAAGTACTTGTATAAAACCTAATAAGGAAAGGTGAATAACATGGCAACAAAAGTTGGTATTAACGGTTTCGGCCGTATCGGACGCATGGTGTTCCGCGCAGCAGCTGCCCGCAAAGACATCGAAATCGTAGGCATCAACGACCTGCTGGACGTTGACTATCTCGCATACATGCTCAAGTACGATTCCGTACATGGCCGTTTCGCCGGCACCGTTGAAGTCAAAGACGGTTCGCTCGTAGTAAACGGTTCCGTTATCCGCATCACCGCTGAGCGTGATCCGGCTAACCTGAAGTGGGACGAAGTCGGCGCTGAAGTCGTCGTCGAGTCCACCGGTTTCTTCCTGACCGACGAAACCGCTCGTAAGCACATCGCCGCCGGCGCAAAGAAAGTGGTTCTTTCCGCTCCTTCCAAGGACGCGACCCCGATGTTCGTTTGCGGTGTCAACACCGATTCCTACGCTGGCCAGGACATCGTTTCCAACGCTTCCTGCACCACCAACTGCCTGGCCCCGGTGGCCAAGGTCCTGAACGACAAGTTCGGCATCGAAAAGGGTCTGATGACCACCGTTCACGCGGCGACTGCTACCCAGAAGACCGTTGATGGTCCTTCCATGAAAGACTGGCGAGGCGGACGCGGCATCCTGGAAAACATCATCCCGTCTTCCACCGGTGCAGCTAAAGCGGTAGGCAAGGTTATCCCGGAACTCAACGGTAAGCTGACCGGAATGGCCTTCCGTGTTCCGACCTCCGACGTGTCTGTTGTTGACCTGACGGTTGTTCTGAAAAAGGAAGCGTCCTACGAAGATGTATGCGCGGCCATGAAAGAAGCTTCCGAAGGCGAGCTCAAGGGCATCCTTGGTTACACCGAAGATATGGTTGTGGCCACCGACTTCCGC
>NZ_JBFJYW010000342.1:0-3689 GCF_041622395.1 Pontiella sp.
AGAGCACCGTGCTACGCAGAACGGTCCTCTGGGCCGTTTCCGCGCAAACCGCGCGTATCGGTTGAATACGAAAAAAGCGGAGCCTCGGCACCGCTTTTTTCGTATTCAACCGATTCGCGCGGTTTGCGCGGAAACGGCCCAGAGGACCGTTCTGCGTAGCACGGTGCTCTGCGCCGTGTCCTCCCGTCGACCGGCGGTTTCTACATCACCTTGGTTTTGGTTGCGAGCCCGGCGCGGTCTGCGGTTTCCGGCGAGCAGAGGACGGCGATGGCGCATTTCTCGAAGGCCTGGTTGAGCGTTTCGCCGAAGGCGTTGAAGTGTTCCTGGGTGGTGGCCAGCACTTCGTCGCGCAGTTGCTGGCGCTCTTCGTCGGTGTAGTCGAGCAGGTAGCGCAGGCAGCTGGAAAAACCCTTGGCGTCCGGCAGCTGGTAGGCGTCAAGCGTGCCAATGGCGCCGATGAGCGCGCGGGTCAGTTCGTCTTCGCTGAGCTGCAGGTTCTTGAGATAGTCGCCGGTCGCCTTGTAGGTGGCCAGCGAGTTTTCGAGCTTGGGGTCGCGGTAGGAGGCGAAGGCGAAGACGCCGGAGCGCTGGTCGAACGCGCACATGCCGCCGTAGGCGCCGCCCTGGACCCGGATCTTTTCCCAGAGCCAGGCGGTTTGCAGGTAGCGGGTGATGACCAGCGCCGAGCCGTGCATCTTGTAGCCGACGTCGAACAGGTTGGCGGCGCAACCGACATAGTTGACCATCGTCGGCGCGGTCAGCGCTTCGGATTCGGGCAGCTTGCCGGGCGTCCATTCCTTGATTTCGAACGATCCGTTGGCGGGCAGGTTTTCGACGAAACGGTCGAGCGCATGGAGCACCTCCGGCATGGACGCCGGGTCGACCGTGACGTTGATGACGATGTTTTTGCGGTGGAGCAGGGTTTGGCGGATCTTTTCGAGCCGCGCAAGGATGGAGTCCCAGTCCTTTTCCATATCCGCCGCCAGCTTGCGGATGAAGAAGAGGGCTTCGATGCCCCCCATCTGTTCGCTGGCCCAGTGCGCCTCGTTATGGTGCGCCTTGAGGCGGGTCATGACGGCGGAATGACCGCGTGGAACGACGCCCGTCTCGAGTTCGGATTTATGTTCGAGCACGATTTGCTTGAAGCGCTCCTGGTCGTCGAAGTTGGGCTGGAGCAGGACATCGTGCAGGATGTCGAGCAGCTCCGTGCATTGGTTGGCCATGCACTTGCCGCGCAGGAAGAAACGGGTGATGCCGCGGTTGGAGTCCTCCACGGGCGAAAGGAACGGCGAGCCGTAGACGCCGCCCGTTTTCTTGGCGATGCGCTGGGAGAGCGCGACATAGTCTTCGTTGCGGGTGCCCATTTCGAGCAGGATGCTGCCGAGCAGCGCGGCATAGGGGAGGTCCGTCTGGTCGAGGCTGTGGAGGTCGAGGGCGACGTCGAGATAGAGGATGCCGTTGGTGAACAGGTTGTGCTGCACAATGGTTGCGCCCTGCACTTCGGTCACCGCGCGCTCGATCACGCGCATGTTTTTATCGAGGTCGTTGCGGCTCAGCAGCGGAATGCTGGCCAGCGCCTCTTCGGGGTCGGGGGTTTCCTGCATTTCCAGCAACCGTTTGGTGTCGTCCACGATCCGGTTGAGCGTGGCGGCATCCATTCCGGCCCGGAGCGCGGCGAGGCGCTCTTTCTCCTCGGCTTCGACCCGGGCGGCTTGTTCGGCGTCCGGCACGAGGGTGACGGTGGAGCGGTGGGGGTTGTCGATGAAGTGCGCGCGGATGAGGTTTTCGAAATAGCCCTTTTTCAGGGCATTGGTTTTGAGCGTTTGCAGGGGTTCTTCGAAGGCGATGAGTTCGAGCGGATCGGCTCCGTAGTTCCAGGCGTTGAGCGATTTGAGCCAGAGCGACAGGCCGCGTGGGAAGCCGCCGGAGTTGTTTTCGCGCAGCTCGAACTCGAAGGTGTTGAGTGCGGCTTCGATGTCGTCCATCGATACGCCGTGGTCGGCCAGTTCCTTGAAGGTGGCGTGGACGAGCGCCTCCGCCTTGGCCAGGTCGTCGTGCTCGACGCCCTTGAGGCCGATGGAATACATCATCTGGAGCATGTGGGTTTCGAGCCCGCCGCCTGTAAGGTCTTCGCCGAGGCCGGATTCGATCAGCGCCTTGCGCAGCGGCGAGGCGGGGGTGCCGAGCAGGATGTGGTCGAGCAGATTCATGGCGAAGACGGTCTCGGCATCGGTCGGGGAGGGGAGCATCCAGTTGACGGCGAACATCGGCTTCGGCGCCTCGTCGTCCGCCGAAACGGCGTAGGGTTGCTCCACCCGCACCGGGGCGGGCAGTGGCGGCTGCAGATCGATGCCGGACTTCGGCTCGATTTTTTCGTAGTCCTTCAAATATTCTTCCAGCAGGGCGAAGCGCTCCGCTTCGGGATCGTCGCCGTAGAAAAAGATGCGGGCGTTGGAGGGGTGGTAGAACGAATCGTGGAACGCCTGGAACTGTTCGTAGGTCAGATCGGGGATATGGCGCGGGTTGCCGCCCGAGTCCTTGCCGTAGGTGGTGTCGGGGAAGAGCGACTGTTGCGAGGCTTCCATCAACAGGGAGTCGGGCGAAGAGTAGACGCCCTTCATTTCGTTGTAGACCACGCCCTTGATCGTCAGCTCGTCCTCCGGCGACTCCAGTTCGTAGTGCCAGCCTTCCTGCATGAAAAAGTCCGGCGTGATGCGCGGGTGGAAGACGGCGTCGAGATAGACGTCCACCAGGTTGTGGAAATCCTTGAGGTTTTGGCTGGCGACCGGGTAGCAGGTTTTATCCGGGTAGGTGAAGGCGTTGAGGAAGGTTTGCAACGACCCCTTCAGCAGCTGGACGAACGGATCTTTGACCGGATACTTGCGCGAACCGCACAGGACCGTGTGCTCCAGAATGTGCGCGATCCCCGTCGAATCCGAGGGCGGCGTGCGGAACGCGATCCCGAAACACTTGTTTTCGTCGTCGTTCTCCATCGAAAGAATCTCCGCCCCCGTCGGGACATGGCGGTAGATCTTCGCCATCGTGTTCAATTCCTTCACTTCTTCGGTGCGCACCAACTCAAAATTCTTCATTCACAGCTCCATGGTTGAGTCGGGAATGATTACTGAAATGGTCGACGGGAAGCGAATGCATTCAACGGTTTTTAGCTCGCGCGCGGCGCATGGCGGGCGGTTTTCGGCTCGAGCGTGATTCCGCCGTCCGTCAAGAATCGGGCTGAAGGTCGAGGTCGGTCCAGAGCTCGACGTTGGGGTGGTTGGCGAGGGCGATTCCGGCGGGGATGGTTTGCGGGGCGGTGAGCAGGGTGTCGATAATCTCCCGCTTGGATTCGCCCGTGACGAGCAGGATGATGCGCTCGACCCGTTTCAGAAAGGCGGGGGTGACGCTGACGCCCTGCATGCCGTCGGGGCGGTCGGTGTGGAGCGCCAGCGGGCCCTCCTTCAGGTTGGCCTGCTGTTTTGTGAAGAAGCCGGCAGTATGGCCGTCGCTCCCCATGCCGAGCAGGCCGAGGTCCACCCGTTGCATGCGTTCGAGCCCTTCCTCGAACTTGGCGGCGGCGGCCCGCGGCGACAGCTTGGTGTCGACCTGCAGGAAGTGGCCGTGGCAATCGAGCGCCTGAAGCAGGGGGAGCAGGTTGTGGGCGTTGTTCTTTTCGGAACTGAACGGTTCCA
>NZ_JBFJYW010000343.1:0-3688 GCF_041622395.1 Pontiella sp.
CCGCAAGTTCGAGCGGCTCATCCGCATCAACTCGCAGTCCGGCAAGGGCGGAATCGCCTGGGTGCTGGAGCAGGATTTCGGGGTAGAGATCCCGAAGGCCATGCAGCCCGAACTCGGCAGATATGTGCAGGGCTACAGCGAAAAGGTCGGGCGGGAAATCAGTGCCGACGAGGTTCATCAGGTATTCCAGAGCGAGTTTGTTTCGCCGGAAGGCCCGTACGAACTCGTCGGCTATTGGCCGCGCCCGGACGACACCGATCCAACCTTCATCCATGGGGAAGTCAAGGTGAAGGTGAACGGCGAGACCAAGGTCGTCGTGGCGGATGGGAACGGGCCAATCTCCGCCTTTGTTGCGGCGATCAAGCAGATCGTGGACATCGATTTCTCGGTCGATGATTACCATGAACAGGCCATCGACAAAGGCGCGGATGCGCAGGCTCTCGCGTACGTTCCGCTCAAGCTCGCGGGCAACGGGGTTGTCTTCGGGGTGGGCGCGAACTCCAATATCAACCAAGCCGCCGTCCGTGCCATCGTTGCCGGCCTCAACCGAATCGCAAAAACCTAATCGGGTTCGTCGCTTATTGTCCTCGTCCTTCGTCCTCGATGCTCGTCCTCGGTTTTTCGAGGACGAGGACGAGTAACAAGGATGATCGAGGACGAGTAACAAGGATGATCGAGGACGAGTAACAAGGATGATCGAGGACGAGTGAAGGGGATGATCGAGGACGAGGGGAATCAAGGACGATGGACGAAGGGAATCAAGGACGAGTGAAGGGGATGGCATGAAAGCACAATTTGATCACGAGAAGCTGGATGTTTATCAGCTGGAGCTTGATTTTGTGACCTGGGCAACCGATCTGATGGCCGAGGTGAAAAAGGTGTCGAGTGTATCCGTGAGAGAACCGTGCGATCACCTGGATCGCGCCAGCTTGTCGATCCTGTTCAACACGGCAGAGGGCAATGGAAAAAGGCAGATGCGCGGACGTGCGAAGTTTTTTGATGATGCCCGAGGGTCTGCCACCGAGTGCGCGGCGTGTCTTGATGCGCTGGTTGCGAAAAAGGCATGTCAGAAAGATCGGGTTACTGAAGGAAAAGGACTGCTGGTGCGTATCGTGTCGATGCTCACGAAGCTGGTTGAGCGTTTTAACAATATGGGTCAGGTTCGGGAGGACGGACCTGCATACATCGTGGATGGAGAATAGCTAATCGTGCTCGTCCTTCGTTCTCGATGCTCCTCCTCGGTATTTTCGAGGACGAGGTCGAAGATGATCGGGGACGAGGACGGTTGTAAGGAGACGGAATTATGAATTTAAGTGGACACACCAAACCATTCGCCGTGCTGGGGCATCCGATCGGGCACACGCTTTCGCCCGTCATGCACAACGCCTCGATGCAGGAATTGGGTTTCGATGGAATCTACCTGGCGCTGGACGTGCATCCCGACCGCCTGATGGAGGTGCTTCCGGCCATGGCGCTGATGGGCTTCGCCGGCGTCAACCTGACGGTGCCGCATAAGGAAGTGGCCTTCCGCGGGCTCGCAAAACTCGATGCCAGCGCAAAGCTGTTCGGGGCGGCCAATACGGTCGAGTTCACCGCCGAAGGCATGGTGGGCCACAACACCGACGGCTACGGTTTCCTGAAGGCGCTCGACGAAGCGTTCGGCAAGACGGTCGAAGGCGATTCCGTCTTCGTGCTCGGCTGCGGCGGGGCCGGGCGGGCGACCGCGCTGCAGGCGGCGACCGAAGGCGCAAAGGCGCTGGTGCTGGCCGACATCGATGCCGAGCGCGTGCAGAAGCTTGAGAGCGAAGTGAAGGCGCTGGTTCCCGAGGTGGCGATCAGGCAGGCGTTGGATAAGGCTACGCAGGTCGAGCTTTGCCGCAGTTGCGATCTGGTCGTGCAGGCCTCGCCCGTCGGCATGAAGAAGGACGATCCTTCGCTGCTTCCGCCCGAGGCATTTCGTGCCGGGCAGCGCGCCTTCGACCTGATCTACATGTATCCCGAAACCGCGTTTCTGAGCACCGCGCGCGAAGCCGGCGCGGAAATTGCGAATGGGTTGGGCATGCTTCTGCATCAGGGCGCGCGCGCGTTCGAAATCTGGACGGGACAGTCCCCGTCGGTTCCGGCGATGCGCAAGGCGCTGGAAGACGCGGTTTATGGAGCGTGAAAATTGACGATTGAGGCGTGAAGGTGCTGGCCCGTAGATCTGGGGGAATAGATGGCTCACGCCTCACGTTTCACTGGTCACGCCTCACGGCTCACGTTTCACTGGTCACGAAATAGGGAACACGAATGACATTTATTGATTGGTACTTCACGTTTGTGGTGTTTGTGTTCGGGGCCTGCTGGGGCAGTTTCCTGAATGTCTGCATCTATCGCATTCCGGCCGAACTCTCGGTGGTCAAACCGCGCTCGCGCTGCCCGAAGTGCATGACCAACCTGGCGTGGAAGGACAATATTCCGATCTTCGGATGGATTTTTCTCGGCGGCAAGTGCCGCTATTGCAAGGCGCCGATTTCCGCGCGCTATCCCGCCATCGAACTCCTCACCGCAATCCTCTTCACGTTGGTGTGGATCACCCATCCCTTTCAGTTGTTGGCCATCCCCTACCTCGTCATGGTGTTCGGCCTGATTCTCGGCAGCATGGTCGATTACGATGAAATGTGGATTCCCGACCGCTGCACCATCGGCGGAATGATCATCGGCCCGATTTTCAGTTTCCTGATCCCCGCGATGCACGGGCAGGAGAGCCCCCTGTGGGGATTGATTTATTCCTTGATCGGCCTCGCGGTCGGTTTCGGTTCCCTGTGGTCGGTTGCGGTTCTTGGAAAACTGATTCTCAAAAAGGATGCGATGGGCTTTGGCGACGTCAAGTTGTTGGGGGCGCTGGGGGCCTTCCTCGGGTGGGAATCGATCATCTTCATTGTGTTTGTTTCGTCGCTGCTTGGAACCATCGTTGGCTGCTCCTTGATCGCGGTCGGCAAGAAAGAGCTGCAGAGCAAGATCCCGTTCGGTCCGTATATTTCGCTGGCGGCCATTGTGTGGGCGCTGGGCGGTTCCGCCTTGTGGGAACTCTACGTGAACTGGATCCGCGGCGCCGCTTATTAGCCGGGAATTTATAAAAGACTAAATCCGGGAATGGAACCACTGATGAACTCAGAGGGACACGGATGCTCAATTATAGATGCGGCACTTAAATAATGAGCGTTTTAGCCACGAGAGAGCACAGAGTGAACAAGGCAATATTTCGTTTTCTCTGCGTCCTTTGCGCTCTCTTGTGGCCAATATTTCCATTAGCAGGGAGTCTCAATGGTTGGATGCCGGCGTAATGGATATGGAGTTTGTTCCGCACTCCCGCCGGCGTAAGCACCTGTTCTGCATATCCTGTTCATGAATCTGTGTTGATCGGCAATTGATCGCTATTCGCTCGCAATGGCTATCTGTGGTTCATTTACTTTACCAGGATAAGGCATAAGCGCAGGACTACGGAAGCGGGAGTTGCCGGTCCGGTTCTCGCTTCGGCGGGTGCGTGGCATACCCGGCAACAAAAAAGCTCCCCGGTTGAGGGAGCTTTTTCATATCCGAATGTCGGAAAAAGACTAGCGGCGGCCGCGACGGCTGTTGGCCAGGCGTTTTTTCTTTTCGCTCGGTTTTTCATACGTACGCTTCGCACGCATGGTCTTGAGAACGC
>NZ_JBFJYW010000344.1:0-3668 GCF_041622395.1 Pontiella sp.
AGGAGGAATACGATGAAACCGTTTTCACTGATTGGCGGCCTCGCCGTTGCGCTGGTGTGTGGCCCCCTATCCGCGGGCGCGCAAACGGAAGCGAGCTACGATGCCGAGCTGCAGGGATATCCGTACCCCTTCCCGGTCGAACGCTTTGAATTCGAGTCGCAACAACAGCCGCTCCAAATGGCCTACATGCATCTTCGCGGCGATGGCCGGAAGCCGACGGTGGTGCTGCTGCATGGCAAGAATTTTTCGGGGGCCTACTGGGCGCAAACCGCCCAATTCCTGCAGTCGCGCGGCTACGGGGTGCTGATCCCCGATCAGATTGGTTTCGGCAAATCGTCCAAGCCGGCGCACTACCAGTTCAGCTTTGCGCAGCTGGCGGATAACACGCGGGCGCTGATCCGGAAACTGAAGATCGAAAAGCCCATTGTCGTGGGGCATTCGATGGGCGGCATGCTGGCCACCCGCTATGCGCTGATGTACGGCAACGAAGTCGAACGGTTGATTCTGGTCAATCCCATCGGATTGGAAGACTATCTCGAATACGTCGAGTACAAACCCATCGACTTCTTTTACGCCGCGCAGCTCAAACAAACCGCCGAAAGCGTCAAAGCCTATCAACTCAAATTCTACTACGATGGAAAATGGGACGAAGCCTACGATGAATTGGTGGAATTCCAGATCGGCTGGATCAACAGTCCGGACTGGCCGCAGGTCGCCTGGAACAATGCCTTGACCTACGATATGATCTTCACCCAGCCCGTTTGCAACGAATGGAGCCGGCTGCAGGTCCCGACCCGCCTGATTATCGGCACGCGCGACCGCACCGGCCCGGGAAGGGGCTGGAAAAAAACGGGCGTCACCTACCTGCTCGGCCAATACCAAAACCTTGGCAAACAGACTGCGGCGGCCATCCCGGACGCCAAGCTCTACGAACTCGAAGGGCTCGGCCACATGCCCCAGATCGAGGCCTTCGATCGGTTCGTGGCCGAGTTCGAAAAAGCACTGCAATAGTCGGCCTCCGGCCCGCGCGTTCGCGGCGGCCTTCTTTAACGGAGAACAAAATGAAAGTAGTTGGATTTAACGGAAGCCCCCATGAAAACGGGAATACCGCCCGCGCCATGAACTACGTCTTTGGCGCGTTGGAAAACGCCGGCATTGAAACGGAGATGGTCCACGTCGGCAAAGAGCGGCTCCACGGATGCACCGCCTGCCAAGCCTGCGTAAAGAGCCAGGACGCGTGCTGCGTTTTCAAGGACGACCCGGTCAACGGCTGGATTCGGAAGATGGTGGAGGCCGACGGGATTCTGCTGGGCTCTCCCGTCCATTTCTCCGGGGTGGCCGGCACGATGAAGTCGTTCCTCGACCGCGCCTTTTTCGTCTCGTCGGTAAACGGCGGCTTGCTCCGCCACAAAGTCGGCGCATCGGTTGCGGCGGTGCGCCGCTCCGGGGGCGTTCCCACGGTGGACGGGCTGGACAAATTCCTCAGCTATTCGGAAATGATCATGCCCACGTCAAATTATTGGAACGTCGCCCACGGCCTCGCGCCCGGCGAGATCGAGCAAGACGCCGAAGGCGTGCAGATCATGGAGGTGCTGGGCCGCAACATGGCCTGGATCATGAAGCTGATCGAGTACGGCAAAGAGGCGCTCCCCGCACCGGCGCCGGTGGCCAAAGCCTGGACGCATTTCATTCGCTAACCCCAACCCGGAACCCGACCGTTTATGAACCTCATCGATATTGATTCGGAAATATGCACCGCCTGCGGGCTTTGTATCGTGGAGTGCCCCTTCGGCCTGCTGGCCCAACAAACCGGCGATGTGCCCGATCTGATTCCCGGCGGCGAATCCTTTTGCATGCGCTGCGGCCACTGCCTGGCCGTCTGCCCGGTCGGCGCCTTGGCGCTCGACGGCGAAACGCCCGAATCGTGCGACCCGGCGCAAACCGGCGCCGTGGTCGATCCGCCGGCCATGGCGGCGCTGCTGAAAAACCGCCGCTCGATCCGCGAATACAAAGACCGGCCCGTCCCGCGCAAAGACATGCAGGAGCTGATGGAACCGGTCCGCTGGGCGCCGACGGCCAAGAACGAGCAACCCGTCCATTGGTTGCTGGTGGACGACCGGGCCGCGATCCACGATCTGGCGCGCCTCACCGTCGAATGGGCGCGGGAGATCGACAGGATGCCGGAGCTGGTGACCGCCTGGGATGCCGGCAAAGATCTGGTGCTGCGGAACGCGCCGCTGCTGGCGATCGCAACCGCGCCGAGCGATGGCCTTTCGCCCGTTATCGATTCCACCATTGCGGCCAGCGCGCTCGAACTCGCCGCCACGGCCTATGGCCTTGGCAGCTGCTGGGCAGGCTATTTCATGCGCGCCGCGCAGCAGTACGGGCCGATCGCCGAGCGACTGAACCTCCCCCGCGGACACCAGGTCTGCGCAGCGCTGATGATGGGCTACCCCAAGCGAACCTATCACCGCGTCCCGCCGCGGAAACCCGCCGACGTCACCTGGCTCGGCAGCGTTTAGGAGATCGAATGCCCGGCCCGAAGCTTGAGGGCCGCGTAGATGAAGCGGTTGACCGGGGTTGCGACGCCGAGGGCTTCGCCCAGCCGCACCACCGTGCCGTGCATGGCGTCGAGTTCCAACGGCCTTCCATGTTCCAGATCCTGAAGCATGGAGGCCTTGACGTTGGCGGGATAGGCATCGATGGCGGTCATCATTTGTTCCTGGGCGTCGTCGGGCAGAACGACGCCGGTCCGGGCCGCGACGGCGGCCACTTCCCGCATGCAGGCGGTGTAGAGCGCGCGCGTGTCGGGGTCCTCGCGGGTCGGCCCGATGGGGCGGCCGCAGACCGACTGGACGCCCATGGTGCACACCGCGAGCAAGAATTTCATCCACAGCGCAACCCGGATATCGGCCGGAATTTCAGCGGCGATGCCCGCCTGGCACAGCGCGCCCAGCGCCGCGTCGGCGGCGGGTTGATCGGCCGCGCGCAAGGGGCCGAGCAGCATCGGCTTTTCCTCGCCCGTCTGCCGCACCACGCCCGGTTCGACCGTCGATACGGGCAGGTAGGTGAGCCCGCCCAGAATATGCGCGGGCTCGGTCAGCGCGCCGAGTTGCTCGGCGATATCGACGCCGTTTTGAAGCGGCAGGACGATGGTTTCCGGACCCTTGAGCATCCGCAAGGCCGGGGCAATCGACTTCAGGTCGTAGCTCTTCGTTGCAACGAGCACCAAATCCACCGGCCCGACCTCCCTCGCCTGATCGGTGGCCTGCAAATCGGTGACCGCAAACTGTTCGGCGTCGCGCCGAACGCACACGCCGCGCGTGCGCAGAGCCTGCAACGTTGCGCCGCGGGCGATGAAACCGACGCGGTGTCCACCGCGCGCCAGCTTGGCCCCGTAATAGCACCCGAGCGCGCCCGCGCCGATGATTCCAATCTTCATGGCATTCTCCTGTTCCGCGCATCGTAGCGCATTCGTCAGGAGATGCGGAGCCTTTCCGTGGCTCCGCATTCCGATGCGGAGTTTTTTGCGTGCATGGTAAACACCGGATTGGAATCCGGCGCCACGTATGCGGAGTTCTTGCGCGCATGGAACCGCCGGATCGCACTTGCCGCTTCGCAAGGGCGGGTTTGCCGGATCTATTCGCCCAGGACGACGTAGGTCGGCA
>NZ_JBFJYW010000345.1:0-3608 GCF_041622395.1 Pontiella sp.
GTAGGAGAAGGTCCCCCCCTCGGCCACGCCGTTAAAATTGGCCGCCTGGGAAAACGTTGCCCATTCGGCACCGACTTGGGTGTGGCAGGTAAAATCATTACCGCTCGCATCATTCGGCAGTCCATCGCCGAAGAAGAAAAGCCCATGGGAACCATAGACGTCGTCGGCATTCAAATCGAAACTCTTCCCTAGATTCGTCGAGCGAAAGTCATTCACGCCCGTTTCGTCATAGCCGTTGCCATCCCCGACCAATCCGATGATGGGTGCGGCGTGCACGCTCGACGCGATCGCCAGACCGATTAATAGTGCCAATCCAGTTTTTTTCATCTCACTTCTCCTTATTGTTGGACGTCAATGTCCTTTAAAAACCCTTTTCCCAGCTAAACAAGATCTATTGTACGCTTTTCAGCAAACTTGTCATGTGACGCGATCGCGCCACACGGGGAGCCGTGGCCGGGGAAATAGATTGCACATCGCGGGGCAACAGCCTAAAAAATCGGAATGCGCCTTATTGCAAAAACCGCTGTGTCATGCCTGTTGTCGACGCTCTGCCATGCCGCGCCCCAGCGGCCTGCCGCGGCCGCATATTCCCCGCAAAAACGCACCTTGGCCGAGCTTGAAAAACGGCTGGCCGAGATCGACTCCGAGCTTTCCCGGACCGCACGGTTTACCCCGCGCAACGGCGCCGGCAGCATCGGATGGTTCTCTGCGTCGCGGGAAAACCCGACCCATGCGGAATGGGCCGAAATCAACTGCGACGGCAACATGCCGATCGATCGGATCGTGCTGGTACCCACCCTCTGGAACGACGCAGACGAGGGTCCGCAGGCCGATGGGTTTCCCGAGGCATTCGAGGTGATCGCCGGCCAGGAAGGCGAGCGCGAAGGAACCGTGGTGGCCCGGTTTGGCCCCGAAGACCGGCTCCTGCCGCGCGTCGCGCCCTTGGTGGTTGATGTTGCGCCAACGCCGGCGGATTGGGTGCGGGTGAAAGCGGTTCAACTCTCGCGATCCGCCCGGAACGGAAGGCACACGTTCAGCCTTGCCGAGATCATGGTCTTCAGCGGCGACCGCAACATTGCATTGGCCCAACCCATGCGCGTTTCATCGACGACCACCGGCTGGAACGCTGAGGCAACCGCCCCGGAAACCCTGACGGACGGCTTTACCCCCTTCCTGATGAATGCGGGCCATGGCAACAAAAGCCAGCCCTATCTGGCCCGGTTCCCGGCCAAGCGAATCTTCCGGCTCACCATCGATCTGGAGAACAGCTGCCGCGTGGATGAAATCCGGCTCCACAGCGCGGCCGACATCCGCAAACACATCCCCCTCCCCCAGCAAGTGGACTACGGGATTCCCATGCACTTCACCGTGGTGGGCGCCAATGCCGCGGATTTTTCCGATGCCCAATGCCTGGTGGATTATCGGCGCAACTCGATTTACGACACCGGCTCGATTCTTTTGCGGAATGTGCCCGAAACCCGCTGCCGCTATATCCGGTTCGTCGTGGACGAACCCTACCAAGCGCCCGAAATGCCCGACAACCGGCGCTATGTCAACCTGTCCGAACTGGAAGTCATTTCCAAGGGGGCAAACGTGGCACGGGGCAAGCAGGCCACCTTCCCGAGCGTGAGGGACTCCTTGCACGAGTTCACCGAATCCATAACGGATGGGAACAATAGCTTCGGAACAATACTGACGATCCGGGACTGGATGGGGCAGCTGGCCCGGCGCCACGATCTGGAACGGGAACGCCCCGTTGTGTTCGCGGAGCTCAACCAGCGCTATGCCCGCCAGAAAAAACATCTCTGGGCCCTGTATTGGGCCGTCGGCATCCTGGCCGTCGGGATCGCCTTCACCATTCTGGTCGACCGGATCTTCCGGATGCGGTATGTGGCCCGGATCAAACAGCGCTTCGCCGCCGACCTGCACGACGAACTCGGCGCCAATCTCCACTCCATCGGGCTGATCAGCGACGTGGCGCAGCACGCCCAGACCCGCGAGCAGTGGCAGGCCCTCGGCCAACGGATTCGGGAACTGACCGAACGCAGCGGCACCGCCGTGCGCCACTGCACCAATCTGCTGGAAGCCGACGATCTCTATATCGGGTTGACCACCGACATGCGGCGGTCCGCCGAGCGAATCGCCACCAATCTCAAGCACGATTTCACCACCGAGGGCGAACCGTTTCTGGAGCAGCTCAAGCCCCGCATGCGCATCGACCTCTTCCTGTTTTACAAGGAGTGCCTGGTCAACATCTGCCGCCATTCCGGCGCCACCCAAATCCGCACCCACCTGACCGGGGGGGAAAAAGATATTCTTCTCACCGTCAGCGACAACGGCAAAGGCCTGGGCGGGAACATTCCATCCTCCCTGAAACGGCGCGCCCGGCTGCTCCGCGCCAAGCTCTCCGTCGAATCCCCTGCGGAGGGCGGAACGAGAATCGGCTTGCGACTGCGCAATCGCAGAAGCGTCGCTTCCGCCATCCGTCTAAAACTCAACGCCCTCAGACCATCGACCCAAAGGAATCGCGAATGAACTCCCCAATCCGAGTCATGCTGGTGGAAGACCACCCCGAATACCGCGAAAGCGTGGCGCTGGTGCTCGGCACCACCCCGGACATCCGGCTCGCCCACCAGTTCGGCACGGCGGACCAGGCCCTCCATTTCCTGCAACACGATGCGGCGGACCACCGACCGGATCTCATTCTGCTGGACCTGCACCTTCCCGGATTGAGCGGGATCGATGCCCTGCCCCGATTCTCGGAATGTTCCCCGACGACGCCCATCATCGTCCTGACCCAGTCCGACCGCGAAGCGGATGTCGTCAACGCCATCGCCCGCGGGGCCTCCGGCTATCTGTTGAAATCCTCCACCAGCACCCAGTTGCTGAACGGAATCCGCGGCGTTTTCAACGACGAGGCGCCGATCGACCCGAAAATGGCCCGCTACCTCGTGGAAACCTTGCGCAACAAGCCGAACACGGCGGACATGGAAGGTGTGCTCTCGGAGCGCGAGCTCGATGTCCTCTCCCTGCTGGGCGAGGGACTGGTTAAAAAGGAAATCGCTCTACGGCTCGAAATCAGCACCCACACCGTGGACAACTACATGCGGCGCATCTACGAAAAGCTGCAGGTCCCCAACGCCCCCTCCGCCATCTACAAAGCCTACAAAACCGGCATCTTGCCGAAGTGAGCCCTCCGGGGGAATCGAGGACTCATTTTCCGCTCTTCCAGAGCACGATGCCCGCCGCATCGTTTGCCAGGTTCGTCCCGCCGGTGCTGCGGCCGCGCGCCACATCGGCTTCCAGCAGCGACAACAAGCGCTGCGCGACTTCGGGATGGGAGGCATATAGGTTGGTGGTCTCGCCGGGATCGGCTTCCATGTCATACAATTGCGCGCACAACGCGTTTGGCGCGGCCTCGGCCTCGGTCGGCGAGCTCCAGCCGCCGGAGCTTTTGGCCAACAGGAGTTTCCACTTGCCCTGCCGATAGGCGAAGTGACCGCTGAAGGAATGGTGCACCAGCCCCGCGCGGGTGGAGACGATCGGCGCGCCCGAGAGCGCCGGCAGGAAACTCACGCTGTCTTCGCCGGCGGTTTCCGGCAACTCGA
>NZ_JBFJYW010000346.1:0-3574 GCF_041622395.1 Pontiella sp.
AAGGCTTGCGGTAGGCTGCTACAGCGGCACCTTTCGACGCGTTGCCACTTCGCTCCGCTCGTTGCTTCGCATGCGCGAAGCCTGTCTCCCTCCGGTCGGCTGTTGCCAAAGCAAACTCGGCGCGTGAATAATTCAGGCTAGCCCCAAAGGCCCGCGCGGTAAAACCGTTGCGTCCTAAATCCGGGATTCGCGGCGTTTAGTTTGTTTTTTAGCCAAGTACGTTGTGTTTAATGAGAAAGGAAGTACCGATGAAGAAGCTTATTCGTGCAGGAGTGTTAATCATGTTGGGTAGTGGGGCGATAAACGCGGCGCGGATGGACTGGGAAAATCCGGCGGTGTTGCAGATTGGGACGGAGGCGCCGCGCGCGACCTTCTTCGCGTATCCCGATGCCGAAACCGCGCAACGCTACGACCACACGCAATCCCCCTGGTTCCAATTGCTCAACGGCGAATGGAAATTCAACTGGGTCGCAAAGCCTGCGGACCGCCCGCTGGACTTCTTCAAGGTAGACTTCAACGACCGGAAGTGGGCCGGGATTCCCGTTCCCTCCAACTGGGAAATGCAGGGCTACTCCAAGCCGCTCTACACCAACCGCACCTATCCCTTTCCCAAGGATGCGCCGAACATCCCGCACGACGACAACCCGGTCGGCTCCTACCGCCGCTGGTTCGAGGTCCCCGCGGATTGGGCCGGGCGCGAAACCTTCCTGACCTTCGATGGCGTCAAGTCCGCCTTCTACGTTTGGGTCAACGGCCGGCAGGTCGGCTACAACCAGGACAGCCGCACCCCCGCCGAATTCAACATCACCCAGCACCTCCAGCCCGGCAAAAACCTGATTGCGGTCGAGGTCTACCGCTGGTGCGACGGTTCCTATCTCGAAGACCAGGACTTCTGGCGGCTCAGCGGAATCTTCCGCGATGTCTACCTCACCTCCCGCAACCCGGCCCACATCCGCGACTTCACGATCGTGGCCGACATGGAGGGCTCGTTCGCGGTCGATGCCGAAGTGGTGGGCGAAGGCTCGGTTGAAGTCGAGCTCTTGAATGCCGCCGGGAAAAAGGTTGGGACGGGAACCCGGCAGCGCGTGTCCGGGGTCGAACGCTGGTCCGCCGAACATCCCTATCTCTACACCGCGTTGCTGACGCTCAAGGATGCCGCCGGGAAAACGCTGGAAGTCATTCCGCAGCGCGTCGGCTTCCGCACGGTGGAAATCAAGGACTCGGTCTACTATCTCAACGGGGTGCCGATCAAGTTCAAGGGCGTCAACCGCCACGAGCACAACCCGGCCACCGGGCAGGTCGTCACGCGCGAAACCATGCTGCGCGACCTGAAGCTTTTCAAGGAATTCAACATCAACGCCGTGCGCACCTGCCACTATCCCAACGCACCGCTGTGGTACGACCTGTGCGACGAGTTCGGCATCTACATGGTCGACGAGGCCAACATCGAAAGCCACGACTACGAAAACAACCAGAACAACAAGCTGGCGCGCAATCCGGACTGGGCGGAACCGATCCTCAACCGCGTCCAGCGCATGGTGGCGCGCGACAAAAACCACGCGGCCGTCGTGGTCTGGTCGCTCGGCAACGAGGCGGGCAGCGGCCCCAACTTCGTCAAGGCCTACAACTGGCTCCACAACGCCGACCCGACCCGCCCGGTGCAGTACGAAGGCGGCGACAAGTCGATCGGCGACTTCTTCTCCCGCATGTATGCCGACCAGAACTGGACCTCGCCCGACAAACGCCCGGCGATCCTCTGCGAATACACCCACGCCATGGGCAACTCCAACGGCAACCTCAAGGAATACTGGCATGGCAACATCTACAAAAACGCCAAGCACTCCGGCGGCTTTGTCTGGGACTGGATGGACCAAGGGGTGATCGAACCCGTCCCCGCCAAGTTCAAGAAGAACATCGGCAAGGGCCCGGTGAAGGAGACCTTCTTCGCCTACGGCGGCTACCACGAACAGCCCTACCACAACGACGGCAACTTCTGCATGAACGGGTTGATCGGCGCCGACTGGCAACCGCATCCGGGGCTCTATGCCATCAAGTACGTGCATCGCAACATCCACGCCGAACCGGTCAATCTGGCCTCGGGCACGGTCAAGCTCATCAACTGGTTCGACTTCACCAACATCAAGGACGCGGCGACCGGAACCTGGGAAATCCTTGAAAACGGCACGGTGGTCAAGCGCGGCGACATCGAGGATCTCGACATTCCCGCCCGCTCCGAAAAGACCATCAAGCTCAACCTGCCGACGATGCCGAACAACGGATCCGAATATCTGCTGAACCTGTGCTTCTTCACCAAGAGCGATGCGCCGCTGCTGAAGGCGGGCCACGAGATCGCCTACGAGCAGTTCCCGCTGGCCGGGCAATACGTGCCGCAGGCCCTCGCCGAGCCCGGGCGGCTGAAGATCGCCGGCAACAAGATTGTTGGAACGGGGTTCGAAGTCGCCTTCGACCGAAAGAGCGGCTCGCTCGTTTCCTACAAGCTCGACGGCAAGGAACTCGTTTCCGGCAGCGCGCCCGACCTGTGGCGCCCCTACACCGACAACGACAACGGCGCAATGCGCGGCGGCAAGAAGCTCGGCGGAAAGCTGGAAGAAAACAAGTGGCGCACCGCGGCCGGCCAGCGGACCGTTTCTTCCTTCGGCATCGAGCAGAAGGATGGCTTTGCAACCGTTACCGTGCTGGTGGACTTCCCGACGATCGGTGCGAAGGCGACGTTTGAATATGCCGTTTCCGCGACCGGGGCCGTGGACGTGAAGGTCGATTACGACTATTCCGCGATCGAAGGCAGGCAACGCTTCGCCCATCGCACCGGAATGCAGTGGACGCTCAACGGCGCGCTCGAAAACATGCAGTGGTATGGCCGCGGTCCGGCGGCTACCTACATCGACCGCGACTACGAGCGCATCGGCCTCTTCGGCGGAACCGTCGACGAACAGTGGGTCGACTATTCCCGTCCGCAGGAAAACGGCTACAAGGTGGATGTGCGCTGGACGACGCTGACCGATGCCGCCGGCCGGGGCCTGCGCTTCGAAACCCTCGGCGCGCCGGTTGGGGTGGGTGCGCGCCACTATTCCGACCAAACGATGGAGGCGTCCAAATATGCCTTCGAGATGGAGCGTTCGAAAGCGATTTTCTTCAACATCGATGCCCACCAACTCGGGGTCGGCGGCAACAACAGCTGGGGCGCCGAGCCGCTCGACAACGGCCGCTACCGCGCGAAGAAGGACCAATACCGCTATGCCTTCCGCATGAGCCCCGTGCGGTAGGACTTCCGCAAGCCGGGCGGCCGATGGCCGCCCTCCTGTGGATAGGGGATATATCGGGTCGCGCAGACCGGTATATTCCCTTTCATGTTTGCGGTGTATCGGAAAGGGATTGGGAGACGGACCATGATGCGACCGGTTTTGGGGATAGGCCGTTGGGCGGGGCTTTGGATGCTGCTGCTCGCGCCGCTTGCCGATGCGGTACCGGATACCAACCGGCACTATACCTTCATCTATTTCGAGAACGGCTATCCCACCCGGCTCGCCGGCAGCAGGCGGGCGCAGTCGATGGC
>NZ_JBFJYW010000347.1:0-3552 GCF_041622395.1 Pontiella sp.
GGCGTGCTGCTCTGCATCAATGGCGCCGGCATCCTCAACGCGTGGACCAAGCGGCTGCTGGGCGACCTCTCCTACAAGGAGATGGATCGGTTGGCCGAATCGGTCGCCATCGGATCCGACGGCGTGACCGTCCTGCCGTTCGGCAACGGGGCCGAGCGCGTGCTCGGCAACCGGAACGTCGGCGCGCAGATCGGCGGGCTCGACTTCAACCGCCACGACCGATCGCAGATCTGCCGCGCCGTGCAGGAGGGCATCGTCTTCTCGTTCATGTACGGCATGGAGGTGATGGCCGAAACCGGCATCGAGCTCAAAACCATTCGCGCCGGATTCGCCAACATGTTCATGAGCAAAATTTTCTGCGATACGCTCGCGGGGGTCAGCGGCGCCACGATCGAGCTGTACGAAACCGACGGCGCCCTCGGCGCCGCCCGGGGCGCGGGTTTCGGCGCCGGGATTTTCCCGTCGCTGGAAGCGGCGTTCGCCCAGCTCGATCTGAAAAAGAGAATCGAACCGGGTGCGGGCGATTACCAAGCGGCCTATGCCGCCTGGAAGCGCCGTTTGGAGCAGGCGTTGGCGGAATCGAACTAAGGGAGATCCGGAATGAATGGGTTGGCTGGCTTGGACTGGTTGGTGATTGGGCTCTACTTCGCGGCGCTGGTCGTGGTGGTGTGGTGGTCTTCGAAAAAGCAGGATACCTCGGCGGATTATTTCTTGGCCGGGCGGAACATGGGCTGGTTTGTGATCGGCGGCTCGCTGTTCGCCTCCAACATCGGTTCGGAGCACATCGTTGGGTTGGCGGGCTCGGGGGCCTCGACCGGCATGGCGATGGCGCACTGGGAAATGCATGCCTGGGTCATGCTGCTGCTCGGCTGGGTATTCGTTCCCTTCTACTACCGGGCCAAGGTCTTCACCATGCCGGAGTTCTTGGAAAAGCGGTTCGACTCGAAGGTCCGCTGGATTCTTTCCGTCGTCTCGCTGGTGGCCTATGTGTTCACCAAGGTTTCCGTGACGGTGTATGCCGGCGCCATCGTCTTCCGTACGCTGCTTCCCGATCTGCAGTTGACCCTGTTCGGGCAGGTCTGGGGTCCGTTCTGGATCGGGGCGTTTTCCACCGTCATCCTCACCGGCATCTACACCGTCTTCGGCGGCTTGCGCGCCGTGCTCTTCACCGATACCGCCCAGGCGTTCATCCTCCTGATCGGTTCGTTCTTCATCACCTTCTTCGGGCTGAAGGCGCTCGGCGGCTGGGGGGAACTCCAGGCGGTCTGCAGCGACCGTGCCGCCGAAATGGCGCTGTGGCGCCCCATGGTTCAGGCCGGCTCGGACATCCCGTGGTGGAAGAACGGCGACTTCCCGTGGGCGGGGATCCTGATTGCCTCGCCGATCATCGGCATTTGGTATTGGTGCACCGACCAGTACATCGTGCAGCGCACCCTGGCGGCGAAAAACCTGCAGCAGGCCCGGCGCGGCGCCATCTGGGGCGCGTTCCTTAAAGTCTGGCCGGTCATGATCTTCCTCGTTCCCGGCCTGATCGGCTGGGCGCTCAACCAGAAGGGCCTGATGGCGATTCCGGCCAAGGTGGTCGACGGCGTGACCGTCTCCGCCATCGATGGCGACCAGGTGTTTGCCACCATGGTGATGAGTCTGCTGCCGCCCGGCTTGCGCGGCCTGGTGGTCGGCGGCTTGCTGGCGGCGCTGATGAGCTCGCTTTCCTCGTTGTTCAACTCCTGCGCCTCGCTGTTCACGGTCGACATCTACGAAAAGCTTCGGCCGAACCAATCGGAAAAGCATCTGGTGACGGTCGGGCGTTTCGCCACCACCATCATCGTGTTGCTCGGCATGGCCTGGATTCCGGTCATGTATAAAGTGGCCGGCGGCGGCCTCTACCAGTATCTGCAGAGCGTGCAGGGCTACCTCGCCCCGCCGATCACCGCCGTCTTCCTGCTCGGGCTGTTCTGGAAACGGATCAACTCAAAGGGCGCCATGTGGGGACTCGTTTCGGGGTTCTTGCTCGGCATGTTCAAGCTCACCGTCCAGGCGATCTACGGAGAAGGGAAGGGCGCATCCGGAACCTTCCTGGCCAACTTGGCCGACTTCAGCTTCCTCTATTTCTCCGGCGTGCTGTTTGTCATCAGCATTGGAACGGTGGTGCTCGTTTCGCTGCTTTCGCCCGCGCAGGACGCGGAGTCGATCAAGGGGCTCACCTATGCCTCGCTGGACAAGCAGGATGTTCGCTCCAGCATCGGTAAATTCGATGTGATTTTGACTGCGGCCTCCCTTGCGCTGGTGCTGGGCATGTACCTCTACTTCAGCTTCTGGCTGAAGGGATGACCTGCCTGAAACCGATCTAAAACGAAAGAGATAAAAATGAGTGAAAACCGAATGAATATCAAAAAAAGCCAGCGCTGCCGCGATGTCGATGGACATTGAATTGGCCGGGCAAAAAACGAATGTGGAGCTGCCGGGCAGAAGCCTTTGCGCAGTGGTCTTTGAACTGAACAAGTAGCCGCTTCTTCGGAAGATGGCATGTATGAACAAGGAGAGTAAAAAATGAGTATTGTAACCGGAAACACCGAATATTTCCCGGGCATCGGCAAGATTGCCTTCGAGGGCCGCGAGAGCGACAACCCGCTCGCGTTTAAATGGTACGACGAAAACGCCGTGGTCGGCGGCAAGACGATGAAGGAAACCCTGCGGTTCGCCATTGCCTACTGGCATACGTTCTGCGGAACCGGCGGCGACCCGTTCGGCGGCGGCACCCATGCCTTCCCGTGGTTCGCCGGCGCCGACGCCGAGACCCGCGCGAAAAACAAAATGGACGCCGCGTTCGAATTCATCACCAAGGTCGGCGCTCCCTATTACTGCTTCCACGACTACGACCTCGTCGAGGAAGGCGCCACCTTCGCCGAGTCCACCAAGCGTCTCGAAATGATCACCGACTACGCGAAAGAAAAGCAGACCGCGTCCGGCGTCAAGCTGCTCTGGGGCACGGCCAACCTCTTCTCCAACCCGCGCTACATGAACGGCGCCGGCACCAACCCCGACTTCAACACCGTCGCCTACGCCGGCGCGCAGCTGAAGAACGCACTCGATGCCACCATCAAGCTCGGCGGCGAAAACTACGTCTTCTGGGGCGGCCGCGAAGGCTACATGAGCCTGCTCAACACCAATATGAAGCAGGAGCTCGACAACCTCGGCAACTTCCTGCGCATGGCGCGCGACTACGCCCGCGGCCAGGGCTTCAAGGGCAACTTCTTCATCGAGCCCAAGCCGATGGAGCCGAGCAAGCACCAGTACGACTTCGACGCCGCGACCGTCGTCGGCTTCCTGAACGCGCAGGGCCTCGCCGACGACTTCAAGCTCAACGTCGAAGTCAACCACGCCACGCTCGCGCAGCACACCTTCCAGCACGACCTGCAGGTGGCGGCCGACAACAACATGCTCGGCAGCATCGACGCCAACCGCGGCGACTACCAGAACGGATGGGACACCGATGAATTCCCGGTCAGCATCCGCGAATCCGTGGAAGCGATGCTGGTGATTCTCGAAGCC
>NZ_JBFJYW010000348.1:0-3549 GCF_041622395.1 Pontiella sp.
CGCTGGTCGACCGCCGGCTGGAAGAAGCCGCGCAAACCTTGGGCTACCATCCGATGCGCGTCTTTTTCCGCATCACCCTCCCGCTGGCCTGGCCGGGCATTCTCGGCGGCATCCTGCTCGCCTTTTCGCGCAGCCTCGGCGAGTTCGGCGCAACCATCACCTTTGCCGGAAACGTGGAGGGTTCGACCCAAACGCTGCCGCTCGCCATCTACTCCGCACTCCAGGTTCCCGGCGAGGAAACCCTCGCCATGCGCCTCGTCATCGCCTCGCTCGTGCTCTGCTTTGCAAGCTTGCTGATCTCCGAACTCTTAACCCGCAAAGCAAAAAGAAAGATGGTCGTGACGATTGAAACCTGAGGCGTCAAAACCATCACGACTCACTCGTCACGCTAAATCATGAAATTGGACGTGGACATTTACATGAAGCAGGGAAATTTCCTGCTCGACGCGCAGTTCAAATGCTTTGAATCGGCGCTGGGCATCTTCGGGCCGTCGGGCTGCGGCAAGAGTACGCTGTTTCGCGCCCTCGCCGGGCTGGTGCGGCCCAACGGCGGGCATATCGTCCTCGACGGCGAAACGCTGTTCGATGCCAGCCAGCGCAAATTCGTGCCGCCGCGCAAGCGCAACATCGGGCTGGTGTTCCAGGATGCGCGCCTCTTCCCGCACTGGTCGGTCGAACAAAACCTGCGGGCAGGCGAGTGCATGAAAAGCCGCGTGGCCAACCGCCCGTTCGGCTTCGATACCATCGTCGAGCTGCTGAACATCGGGCACCTGATCAACCGCTCGGTCGAGGATCTTTCCGGCGGCGAAAAACAGCGCATCGCCATCGGCCGCACCCTGCTTTCGAATCCCCGGCTCCTGCTCATGGACGAACCCGTGACCGGACTCGACGTCTCGCTGAAGGCGCAGATCCTGCCGTTCCTCGCCAAGGTCCACCGGCAGCTCAGGATCCCGACCATCCTCATCAGCCACGACCTCGGCGAAATCCTGCAACTCACCGACCAGCTCCTGCTCATGCAGGGCGGACGGGTCGGCGGACAGGGAACCATCGATCAAATGGTGCGCAACCCGGCCACGCTCCAGGCGCTCAAGGGCGCCGACCTCACCAACCTGATCACCGTCCGCGTCAAGAGCCACAACGCCGACAAGGGCATCACGCTGCTGGAAGTGCCGCGCAATCCGGACTACACCATCGAAATGCGCCGCGAACCCGCACTCGAACCCGGCCGCGAAATCACGCTCGGCATCGCGGCCAACCAGATTGCGCTGGCAACCGAACGGATCGGCCCGATCTCCATGCGCAACCAGCTGCCCGGCTGCGTCCTGAAAATCGTTCACGCGACCGACCGCTCGCTCTGCCACATCGAAACCCCCGCCGGCATCCTGTTCGCCGAGATTACCCCGGGGACCGAGCAGGCGTTGAACCTGGAGGAAGGCTCCGGTACCTGGGTGCTTTTCAAGGGGCTTGCGATCGAACGCCTTTGAATCTTGATTATTGCGCCCGCCGCTGGGAAATTGTCGCCCCAATTCCGGAGAACAACATGAGCACCAGACGACAAGCGGCCGTAGCCCTGGTGGGCCTGCCCATCCTTACAAACGCAGCGGAAAAGAGCAAAACCGCCGCCGTGCCCCCCTTCAGCGAGGCCGCCGCACGCATCATCAGCTACACCATCTATGCCGAAGCCCGCGGCGAACCGTTCAAGGGCAAGATGGCGGTGGCGGCGGTCATCCAAACCCGCGCCCGCCTTTCGGGCCGCCCGCTCACCGAGGTCTGCCTGCAGGAAAAACAATTCTCCTGCTGGAACGAGCTCGACGCCGTCCCGGAAAACTTCTGCACCGGCGCAGGCATTAAACCCGCCGACCTCCAGGCGCGCAGCGACTGCTACGGCATCGCCTGGGTCCTTATGTCCAGCCCGCGCAAATGGGAGCACCTCACCCACTTCTACAACCCCGACAAAGTCGTCCCCAGCTGGGCCGCCTCGTTGCGCGGCATCAAAACCATCGGCAAGCACGTCTTCGGCTACATGGATTGATTCGAATGCTGAGCAAGGAAGACCAACTCCGGGCGCGGTTCGCCGATGGCGATTTGGTGGCATTCCCCCTCCGGCGGCGGACGGCCGAGGGCGTCGTGGTGCGGCTGAATCCGAAACGCGCCGTGGTGCGGATTAGCGGGGATGATTTCACGGTGCCCTATGCCTTGCTGACGCCGCTCTCGGATAACGCCGAGCGGCGCGTGGAACGCATCGAGTCCGTCTTGCGCCTAGCTCTCGAGTTGATGGCGCAGCACGGGCTGAAGGGCTGGCAATTCAGGTTCGACCATTCGACCCGCCGCGCGGGGTGCTGCTCTTACCGCGACAAGCGGATCACCCTCGCGTTCGATCTGGCGCGGACGGGCTCGGACGAGGCGATCCGCGACACGATCCTGCACGAAATCGCCCATGCGCTGGTGGGCCGCAAGCATCATCACGACGCCGTCTGGAAAGCCCAGGCACGGGCGATCGGCGGCTCCGGCGAACGGACGCACCGCTTGCAATTCGCCCCGCCGCGCTGGAGCGTTACCTGCGAAAACCGCTGCTGGACGCAGACGGCCCAACAGCGGAATTCGCAATACGTCTGCCGCAAGTGCGGCGGCAAACTCGTCTACACGCCCTACTCTGCGGCAGGTTTTTAAACACAAAGCACCCAAAGCCTCCAATGCTTCGAGTCCTTTGTGGTCGAATTATTTTTTCTTCTCGAGGATGGCCTGGAACATCTCGACCTCTTCGGCGCGGCGGCAGGTGTCGAGCGCCTGTTTGGCCAGCGTTTTGTCGACCCTTCTTTGCGCGGCCAGCAGACGCGAGACGCCGCGCATCAGGTTGACATGGTTGGGCATCGACATCGTCTCCTCGCCCGCGAGCTCGAGCATCGTCGGGATCCCGTCGGCGCTCTTCCATCCGGCGAGCAGCTTGACCGCCAGCTTCTGCAAGGATTCGTCGTTCGAGCGGCAGGCATCGGCAAGCGGCTTAAGCGCCTCTTGGCTGCCGGTCTGCACCAACGCCTGCAAAATATTGGCCTGGCTGCGCGGCGAAGCGCCCGACATCTGGGCCACGAGTATGTCGACCGCCTTGGCCGGATCGGACGAACGCCGCATGATGGCCACGATCGTATTCAAGACATCGCGCGAGAGCGGCGAAGCCTCTTTGGCCATCATGAGCCCGGCGAGTTGTTCCAGAACGGCGATGTCGCCCACCTGCCCGATCGCCTCGACGGCGGCTTTCGGCGCGGCCCGGCCCTTGCCATCGGCATAGGTGAAGAAGGCCGGCACCAGATCGCGGCGCCCGCGGATGGCCAAGGCCTCGATGGCGGCGGCGCTCGCCGCGTCATCCTTCGAGGCGGCGATTTTTTCAAGGGCCCGATCCACACCTTCGGCATTCATGACGCCCAGGGCGCGGAGGGCTTCCGGGCGGCCGTTGTCCATCAAAGCCGGAATGGAGGCGGCCGTACCGATACGGGCCAGCGCGCTGGATGCGCAGTCCTGCACCAATACGTTGTCCGACTTCAGCAGCGGCTC
>NZ_JBFJYW010000349.1:0-3534 GCF_041622395.1 Pontiella sp.
ACATGGACGCCGTCCTCGGCTTGTTGAACGCCTACGGCCTGAAAGACCCCGCCAAGGATAAGGCGGGCGAGTTCAATAATCCGGATTTGCAAAAGCTCTACGATGCGCTCGTTGAACGTGGGGCAAAGTCGCGCCAGGAGGCCTATCTGGTCGGTGCGTTGGTGGAAGAGATCGATATTCTCGACCTTCAGGACGCCATTAAGCAGTCCGAAAACGAAAGCATCCGCTCCGTGCTCGGGAATCTGCTCAGCGGATCGAAACGGCACCTGAATGCCTTTGTCCGCAACTATGAATCCGCCTCCGGAAAAACCTATGCCGCGCAGAAGATGCCGCAGGCCGAGGTGGATGGGATACTCGGTAGATGAAGCCACAAACCCTGCTGTTGCTCCTGGGGGTTGGCTTCGCCGGTTCCGCAGGTGGCGTAACAACCTGGCAAGGGGCAACCGCGGGCTATTGGGCGACCCGGCCCAACTGGGCGGGCGGGTTTCCGGGGAGCAACTCCACGGTGAGGCTCAACCACGAGAACCAAACCAATGCCTATACGGTCACCGTCCAGTCGGCGGCCATCGCGGACAAACTCTGGATCGATACCTACGGCGAGGTGCCCGTCCGCGTCCGCGTCGAAGCGGCCGGGAGCCTTCGGCTCAACAGCCTGCGCATGGGGTTCAAGGAAGACGACCGGGTTTCCGATTTTACGATTGATGGCGGAAGCGTGTGGGGGGTGGAACCGACCGATCCCGCGATAACCAACACCGCCTTTCTGGTCGGCAACAATCCCGGTTGCGTCGCCACCATGCGGGTGTTGAATCAAGGCGTGTTGTCCGTTCAGGGATCGAACGGCCTCATCGTGGCCAGCAGCAAACAGAGCTTCGGCCACCTCGCCGTGACCAACGGAAACCTGCTCGTCGGCGGTTCGCTGATCCTCGGGAAAGGGCCCGGTTCGAATGCCGGACTCACCATCGCCGGAACCTCCGCCGTCTCGATTGCCGGCGCGCTGCAGATCGCCAAGCTGGATAGCGGCGCCCTTATGCCAACGGGAACCGTGCACCTGGCCGCCGGCACGCTGGCGTGCCGCACCCTCAACGTCGCTGCGTTCGGGAACGGCGCCTTGACCCTCGCCGGCGGCGACCTCCTCGTCGGGGACGGCGGCATCACGGTCGGGCTCTCCAAGGCCGACGGTCGGCTCAACCTTTACGGCGGATCCCTCCGAACCACGAACGCCTTCATGAACATCGGCCATACCGATTCTTCCGGGATCCTCTCGATGAGCAATGGAACGGTCGCTGTGTCCGGCTCCGTCGGTGTCGGGTCGGGCAGCCGGTCGGAGGGACGGATCGATCTGTTTGGCGGATCGATTTCGGCCGGGCAGGTGATCGTCGGGGCGCCCATATCCGCCAGCGGCACCCTGAATCTCCATGGGGGCACCTTGGCCACGACCAACCTGCTGATTGGATCCGGCGGAACGGCCCAATGCAATCTCTACGGCGGGGAGTTGCTCGTCCTGGGGGCGGATTCGGCCTCGCTCCAGGTGTCGAACGGCTGCATCAATCTGCACCGGACCGTGCTGCAATGGGCGAGCGGCAATGTGACCGAGTGGGTCACCAATGCCATGGACGCCGGCACAATCTGCTTCGGCAACGGGTTTGCCGCGGGCACGTTCAGCACGAACGGATTCGATGGCCGCATCGTGAACGGCGACCGGGCGCTCTACTGGGATAATCTCGACAACGGGGCACAGTTTCCGCTGAGCGGAATCTGGCTGGAGTGGCTGGACGAAGCGTCCCCCTACGAAGCGTGGGCGGCGGACTTCAATCTCGGTCTGGCCCACCCGCTGGACGATTCCGATTCGGACGGCCTCGACAATCTCACCGAATATGCGCTCGGCGGCAACCCGACCAATGCCGCCGAAACCGGCATTTCGCCCACGGCGGCAATCCGCGCGGGCGCGGCACTGGAATACGTCTATCGCCGCCGCACCGATGCCGCCGCCCGCAACTTGGACTATGTGCTCGAAGCCACGACCAACCTCGTGGCCGGAAGCTGGTCGACCAACGGCATTGTTCCATTGGGAACCAGCGAAGCGGACGCCGGCTTTCAGCACGTGACGAACCAGCTCCCCGTCGCGCCCTGGCCCGCGCAGTTCATCCGGCTCCGCATCGGCATCGAATAGCCGGGCGATGCCGCCCAGCGATGGTGCGCAACGGCGGGCGCTGGCACCCATTCGCCGCCGCCGATTCCCCTAAACCCTTGAGAAATCCGCTTGGCACACCCCGTGCGGTTAAGCGCGGTTGGATCGCAAGCATGTAAGGAGATGACCATGGACAGGAACGCATTGTTGGCCCTCATCGTCGGGTGTGTGGTTACGGGCTGGATGCTCCAACCCGTTGTGGCGGGCAGAGGAAAAGACGACGGGGACGGGACCGCCTCGCTGACGGAACAGGAAGAGGCCGACCTGCTTTTCATGCGCGAGGAGGAAAAGCTCGCCCGCGATGTCTACATCGCTTTTCACGCCCTGTGGGGTACGCCGGTCTTCGAAAACATTTCCCGGTCGGAGCAACGGCACACGGATTCCGTGCTGGCCCTGCTTGATCGGTATGGACTCATCGATCCGGTCGACGAACACGGGGTTGGCGAGTTTGAAAACCAAGAGCTGCAGGAGCTCTACGACGAGCTGGTCGCCGACGGCGAAGTGTCCGAACTTGCCGCGCTCTTTGTCGGCGCTCTGATCGAGGAAGTCGATATCGAGGATATCTTGATCGCCATGGAGAGCACCGAAAAGCGCGATATCCACAATGTCTATGCCAACCTGCTGGCGGGGTCGGAAAACCATCTGGTTGCTTTCGTGGGCAACATCGAACAGCGGATCGATGGCGACTACGAAGCGCAGTACATCGCGCAAGACGCGGTCGATGCCATCCTTTCCGGCAACTGATTCCACGCAATCGCAAGGCGGTTCCGGCCCCCGTTCGTTTCTCCTTCCGGTGGCCGGAACTTTTTTTGTATGCCCACCCCGATCTTTCGCAACGGGTGGAAAAGAGTCAGGGTATTGGAGCCCGTATTCTCCTGGAAAAGTGAATGAACCTTCGATGCTTACTGATAAGCACAGATTTCAGAACAGTCACCTGCTTCGGCGGGTGAGCGGGACTGGAATGGATAAGCGACCGCAAAGGCGCCATAGAAGGTTGGGAATGCTTGAGCAACGGGGTTAATTGACAACTCCAAAATCAGGATTTTTAACGGCTGAGCCACCTCGCAGCGGCGGCCATACTCTACCGCGCTACGCGCCGCAGTCCATTGTTTCCGGATTCATGCGTGGAGGGGCACGGGCTCCGTGCCTAGGTCGCAGGGCCTGCAACCCTCCAGCCGCACCGCAATTCGTGGAGCAGGCATCCTTGCCTGCTCAAGGGCAGGCAGAGATGCCTGCCCCACAGTCGCAGGGCCTGCGCCTGCGCCCCGGGATCGGCGATCCCGACTTACACAGCACCCGGCGCCAAACGGCTTGGCGGCGGGGCCGGCGGGCCGCTTCGACCCCGA
>NZ_JBFJYW010000350.1:0-3533 GCF_041622395.1 Pontiella sp.
CACGCCGGAGGCCAATGTTCAGGGCATCAACGTGACCGCTTCCGATTTTACGACCGGGATTGGCCTGAGTGCCCGCTATGATCTTACCTATGCGCCGGCCGATGGGCTGGATGCGGAAGGAAATCCCTTTGGGACGACGAACAAATTCGCGTTCGGGGGCTCGGGCGCGGATTTCGGTTTCGACGCTGTGAACGACACAAACGATCTTTCCGGCGCGATTCAAGGCAATGACTACCTGGAGTTCACCCTCACCCCGAATGCCGGGTATAAGCTGAATTTGGAATCGTTGACGTTCCGGACCTTCGTCCAATCGGTGGTCAACTCGGCGGAGCGCTGGGCATTGTTCTCGTCGATCGACGGCTATGCCGGCGGGGCGGAGCTTGCGACGGGGCAGACGACCGACGTGGGCACCTGGAACGGAGACTCCAACAATATCGGGATCGATCTGTCGGATGCCAGGTTCCAGGATGTGGACGAGGCGGTTACTTTTCGCCTCTACGTTTACGGGGGCGGTGAAAGCACGGATTCCGTCACCCTGTTCGACAAAGTGGTGCTCAACGGAACGGCCGCCAAGAAAACGATTTTGGCGGGCTATGATTTCGATGCAACGGCCGCGGACCAGAGCGCGGCAACAACGATTGCCGAAAAGCTTTCGGCGAGTCCGGTGACCTCCCCGATGGGGATCGCATTCGAGGCTGCAATCGGAGATAACAGCGGGGTGGCGGCCGATGGCGAGGTCTTCGGCACGACGAACCTGCTCGGTGCCGTGGGGATCGGGGTGGATGATGCGACCGCGTCTTCATTCGCGGAGGCCGTTGCCGGCGATCACTATGTCTCGTTCACGGTGACGCCAGACGCCGGAACCGGGTTTCATTTGACCAAGCTCTCCTTCAAGGCCGCCAAAGCGGATGCTCATTCGGTGGGCGAATACGGCGTCACCGACGGATCGGGAACCCTCATCGGCAGTGCGGCCATCGTTACCAATGTCGTTGGGCTTACCGGGGCCTATAACGGGGTGCGTGTGGATTTGACGGGCACGGCCTATGAATTCATTGCCGACGCCACGGAATTCCGCATCTACGCCTGGGGCCGCGGCACGAACGCGACCGAGCATACGTTGGCGGCAATCGACAAAGTGGCGCTGTACGGCGAGGCCTCGAACAATTCCGGTCGCAACAGCCATTTCTGGGTGACGCTGAAGCCGCAGGCCGGGACGGAGTCCGGCGCAAGCACGGATCTGGTGCTGGCCAACGGATACCGCAGCGTGAATCTGAGTTCGCCGGAGCTTTCCTGCACGCGGGTGGACAACGGCTCGAACTGGGTGTATCGGATTACTTGGACCGGCAACAACCTGATCGGCGGCGATGAAGCGGAAACCCTGCAGTTCAGCGTGGTGGTCGATGCGTTTAATAACGCCGACTATCTCTATGTCGTCAACAATGCCACGGTGTCGTCGCTGGGCGCTGCGTCTTCGCCGACGGACATCAACAACAACTGGGGCGTCGGCGGCGATTATGATATCGATGCGGGCCAGTCGATCCGGATGACCCAGCAGGATTTCACGGTGGACGGCGTCGGCCTTGCGACGGGCGGACTCGTGCTGGAAAACCAATTCACGAACATGAAAGTCCTCGAGACCAATGGGGGGTATGCCCATAAAATCATTTTCGGAGAGGGAACGAATCTGGCCACCGCGAGTTTTCAGCAACCCAGCGAGACCTATGGCATTGGCGGGGACGCGTTTTCCGTCACCGGGGCGGGCAGCAATACGGGGGCCAGGCAGTGGGCCATTTCGGAGGTCAACTTCAGCTTCGTGGTGAGAAACCCGGCGCTGACGGTGGAAGATCCGGAGTATCCGTTGGCCGACATCGTGCAGGTGGCTTCGCCAACCCCTTATGAACCCACCACGCCGGAAAAGCTCGCCCAGGCATTCCCCAGGTTTTCCTGGAACCGAATCCCCAGAACCATGCTGATCCGCAATGGAAGCTCCTCTTTTACGGACGACGAAGCAAGGCGCGTTGCCAACCGCTATGATTTTGTCGTGCTGGAAAAGGCCAACGGAAATATCCAGGGCTATTATGAAAAGGCCTCGGAACTCAAAAGCCATAATCCCGACCTCAAGGTGGTCTTCTACTGGAACTCGCGAATCTTTTACGGAAGCTTTGGAATCGATGCGGCGATCTATGAGCCGGACAATTGGGCGGCATGGATCGACCCCACCTACACGATCCGGGACTGGCCGACCTACGAGCGAAGCAATCCCGATTTCGTCGACTGGTGGGTGGGGTGTTGCCACAAAATCATGGGACTGGTGGAAGGATATGCGACCGATGGCGTCACGCCGTTCCAGGATTTCGAGAACTGGGAACACGGCTCTCCGATCGACGGCTATTTCATCGACAAAACGGGCGTCCCGACCAGTATGCTGCATCCCCTCTACGAAGGGTCTGCCGACTGGAATTTCTGCATGAACAACAATGGCGATAATCGTTCGCGCATCGCCTATCTGGACGGAACGTATCGGGAAGGGTATACGTCGGGCGGGAGTCCCTCCGCGATCGCAACGGCCATTGCAATGGCCCAGGAAAGCGGGAAAAACCAAAAACTGACGATGCTGAGGAATCCCTCTGATTCGAGCAACAACCGGCGTGAAATGGAAGATGCCGTTGATGCCACCCTGGGCTATTACTTGGCCTATGCGGAAAAATACGCCTACTTTTACCACCAGAAGACGGTCGATGCCTCGAACGCGGATTGGCAGTGGATTACCGACTACTATGACCAGTTCAACCGACCGCTGGGCGCCCCGCTGGGGGATGCCATCAAGGATAATTTCATCTATTCGCGGAGCTTCGAACGCTGCGACCTCTATCTCGACCTGGAAACCGATTCGGGCGGCAAACTGAGCCGGATCATGTGGAAGAACGATGTCGGCAGTCCGGCGCTCGCCGGCAGCGGGGCTTCCGCCACCGATAACACCTACACGCTCCGGGGCGGCGGAAACCTCTCCGGCACGGCGGATCATTTCTTCTTCCTCTCCGATCTGCATTATGGAAACGGAGCGGTTGCCGCGTGCGTTGATTCCTTGGAAAATACCCATGCCGAGGCCCGGGCCGGGGTGATGTTCCGGGAGCGAAACGAACCGGAAACAACCTACGCAAATTGGGCGGAAGACTACACGGCCGCCTACAGCAACGGCACGATCCTGGTGGCCGGTGCCCGCATGGTCGCGGTCGTGCGCGATCCGGCGGGACAGATGCAGATGGTCTACCGCGCGGCGACCGACGGCAGCCTGCAGACGGCTGGAACCCTCGACCCGGCCCACGGGCCCTATGCCAAACTGGTTCGCAGGGGGGATCTCTTTGTCGGGCAGTGCTCCCCGGATGGACAAAGCTGGACCAATATCGCCCAGGTCACCCTTCCGATGGCCGAAAAGGTTGAGATGGGCATGGCCGTTTCTTCCGGTGACGCCGCCGCGCTGGCCGAAGCCTCCTTCAGCGCGTTTTCCCGCACGGAAACCGTGCCGAAGGCCG
>NZ_JBFJYW010000351.1:0-3528 GCF_041622395.1 Pontiella sp.
GGACCCGCGATCCTCCGCAGAGACAGGCAAGATGCCGGTCCTACTTTCCATGCCACCGCTGAAACGCATAGAGAAATGGAGGCAGAAAAACGGGGCGGCAGAAAAATTTCGGTGCGTCCGCAGGAAGGGCGCTTCGATTGCGCCGAAGGCGCACGGTGCTCCATGACAAGGGGCCTCGTGCCTGCCGTATTTCAACGGTTTCTTCTACCCTGGATTACAGGCCCCTCGTCGTTGCGCCTTGGCGGTCAAAAACGACTGCTCAGAAAACACCCCGCCTATTCGACCGTGGATAAATAGAAAACGAGGCTGAGCAGATAGCCGGTCAGTCCAACCAAAAGAAGGAAGGTGGCGACGCGGTACCAGCTGGTTTTCGAATCGCGGCGCCGAATGTTTTCGATCAGCGTTTCATCCATCGTATCCGCCCTCCAGGCGGTCACCCAGCGGAAACGCAGCGGGCCAACGAGTACGGCGGCAACCGCCGCCAGCACGAAGATGAGCCCGAAGCCGATGAAGAAACGGCTGACCCCATTCGACTGCGCCATGCGCGGGCCGGAAAACCCGGTGATGGTCAGGCAGATGGTCGCCAGCCCCAGCAGCATTTGGGCGCGGGTTTGAAGCAGCGCAAAGGCCTCCCGCAGCACCCCGAACAACTTCGAATGGTCCGCGCCATGGATTTCCTTGAGGAACGCCAGTTCTTCTTTCGGGTTGAGTTTCTTCAGCATGTTGGCTCCCGGGCATAAATCCGGCCCTCGCGGTAATCCGCCCAGGCCGACTCGAACCACAGGTTGCTCTCGGGGATCGGGCGGCGGGCAACCCAGCGGCTCGACGCCTTGCCGTTTTTAAAGACGGTCTCCAGCACCTTTTCCCTAAAGCCGGCATCCTCTTCGGCGAAGCTCCACCGGGCTTTATCGAGCCGCTCGTGCGCGCGGATGCCCGCGGCATCCTGCACCAAAGCCGAACCGCGCGACCCAACACCGCTCTTCACGGCATAGAGCGAGGCCTCGAGGTACATCCAATGCGCGAAGCAGAGCTGGCGGTTGCGCAACGCCTGAACGGCCTGCGTGGCATTTTCAACCTTGCAGCCTTCCGCCTCCAGTTTTGCCAACTGCGCCTTGGCCTCCTTCGCGGCGAGTTTGAGTCCGTCGAGCGAACGGATGTGCGCCCCGGCCCTGCTCATGCGCTCCTGCAGCTCGTTGCGAACCGCACGCCAACCGGTGCCCGATTCCTTGCATCGCGCCAGAAATCCGAGCACCTCGCGGATTCCGGTTTTGGCCGACTGGTTGAAATCGGCCATGTTCAGCTCGCGGCCGGCATAGACGTTGGCAATGAATTCGGCGGCACGCAACGAGCCAACCTGGCCGGCGTTGAGCGCCGAACCGCCGGGGCGGGCAACGCCATGCGAACCGTTGACCTCGCCCACCGGGAAGAGGTGCTTGATGTTGACCGATTCCCACCAGCGGTTGCCGGCCAATCCGCCGTTGTTGTGCTGGGCGCAAACGGCGACTTCCAGCGGTTCCCGGGCGAGGTCGATGTGGTGATCGGCGTAGAGATCGATCGCCCCGGGGTTCATGTGCTTGAGCCGGGCCAGCGGCGTCGGCTGGAACGCGCCCGAATTTTCGAGATATGCGAAGGCCTCCGGGTCGAGGTCCGCGAATACAAAACCTTCCGGATTCTCGCGGTAGTCGAGGAAAACGCGCCGCCCCTTTTCGACCGTTTCGATGTAGACGAGGATATCGATGATGGACGAGCCGCCGACCACCTTCTTGGAATCGAACGGCCATTGGTATCCCTTGAGGAAGACCTTGGAGTTCATCTTGCCGACGGACGGGAAATAGTCGCGCAGGAATTCGCGCGGGTTGCTTTGGCCGTCGGCGTCGGTCGAAACAAACTTCGGCACCACCTGCATATAGGTGCCGGAAACGTTCCAGCGGAACTTGATCGAAGCCAGGCCATACTGCGCCTCCGGCAGTCCCTGCGCCATGGCGCCCGCCTTGAGCGCCAGACCGATCGCGCCCGTGTGCACGGCCGGATAGACGCTGGTTTTGTAAAGTCCGCCCGGCCCGCCGACCGCATAGACCACGTTTTCGGCGGCATAGGCCACCACCTCGCCGGCGCGGTTGAGCGCGAGCGCACCGCAGGCGCGCCGGGCCCGGCCCTCGCCCGTTGCCAGCAGGCTGACCACGTTGGTCTTTTCGTGCACCGCAATGCCGCGGCGGTGCACTTCGGCGATCAGCGCGCGGCACATGTCGCGCGAGGTATAGGGACCGACCGACGTGCCGCGCTGCGCGGGGTCGTGGTCGGTTTTATAGCCGATGAACTGCCCGAAGGCATCCTGCGGAAACTCGACGCCGAGGTTGACCAGATTCAGGAACCCGCGCCCGGAAACCGCCGCTTCGACCAGCGCCAGGTCGCCGTGCATCGAGCCCGGTTCGAAAAAGTTTTTCGCCATCGCCAGCGGCGCGTCGAGGTCGTTGCCGCACATGGCGCTTTTGTAATAGGTCTGCTTGTCGGAGCCCGTGTTGATGGAGGTGCCCATCTTGAGCCCCTCGGTCACGATCAGCACATCCTCGATCCCCTGGCGATGCAGCTGAACCGCCGCGTTCAGCCCCGCCGCGCCGGAGCCGATCACCAGCGTATGGACCTTGGAAACCGCGACAACCGTCTCCTTATCGACCTTGAGCGTGGATGCTTTCATTAGAGCCTCGGGAGGGTTAGACCGCCATCGACGTAGATGGCCTGTCCGCTGGCATAGGGCAGGTCGCCGCGTGCCATGGCCGCCGCGAGCTTGCCGATATCCTCCGGGAGGCCCCAGCGCTTCTCGACGAGCAGCTCGGTGTTGCGGATCAGGTGGTCGTATTTTTCGGTCACCCCGGCCGTCATGTCGGTCTTGATGATGCCGGGACGGATTTCGTAGACGGGAATCGCATATTCGCCGAGCCGCGCGGCGAAGAGCGAACTCATCATGCCGATGCCGGCCTTGGAGACGCAGTAGTCGCCGCGGTTGGGCGAGACGACCGTGGCGGAAATGGAACCCACGGTGATAATGCAGCCCCCGAAGGCGTCATCGGCCCGCTTTTGTTCGATCATCCAGTTGGCGCAGGCCTGCGTCAGGAAATAGGGCCCCTGCAGGTTGATTTTCATGATCCACTCGAAGCTCTCTTCCGTCGCTTCGAGGATATCGGCGCGCACCTTCGGCGCCACCCCGGCGTTGTTGACGAGCACGTCGAGCCGCCCGAAACGGTCCCGGATCTGCGCCAGCATCGCCGCGCGGTCGCCCGCCGACGAAACGTCGCCGGAACAGTAGAGCACCTCCGCGCCCATTTTTTCCAATGCCTGTACGGAGTCTGCCACCTTCGAAGCATCGCTGCGTCCGCTCAGCACGAGGTTGAACCCCTCCGCCGCCAGCCGTTCGCAAATGCCAAAACCGATCCCCCGGCCCCCGCCGGTCACCAATGCCACTTTTTTCATCTCGCCACTCCTTATCGTCGTTAGTCAAATGCCGGTAGGTCGCCGATCGAAAGTCGCCAA
>NZ_JBFJYW010000352.1:0-3508 GCF_041622395.1 Pontiella sp.
CGGGTTGGGAACATGCGGCAGGACTTCGCGCTCAAAGTAGGTTTGGATGTCTTCAGAGAGCGGGACGTTTTCGTTGTCGCGCAGGTCGGGATTCGGTTCGGGATTGCCCTTGGCGTCGGTGCAGATTTCGGCTTCGTCGTCGTGCTCGCCCAGATGTTTTAAAAGCAGTTTGAGGTTTGGGGCTGTCAGTTTGGAGGGCGAGGCTCCGTCCGAGCCACCCGCCGACCCTTGGCCACGCAGCTCGGACAGAGCCTCGCCCTCCAAGTTTTTCTTCAACGCGGCAAGGAACGTGTCGCGAGACAGGTATTCTTCTTTGAGATCTCCCAATGTCTGGAGGACGGCCTGCTGCAGGTCGGCGTCCCATTTGCTCCACGCTTTGTCGGCCTGCAGGGCGTCGAGGCGGTCGGCGTCGTGCGGATGGATGGCCAGCTGCAAGGGGCGTTCGACGGTGATGCGGCGGTAGCCAAAGTCGGTGGTGTTGAAAATTTTACAGACCTTGGAAGTCTCGTTGCTACCGTAGAGGCGGACGATTTCTTCAATCTGTTTTTCGCTGATGGCCTTGCGTTTTGAACCGAGCGACTTGCGCATGGGTTCGTGCATGTCCGTCGCATTGATCAGCTGCACTTTGTCTTTGCGTTCGGCGGGCTTGTGGTTGGAGAGCACCCAGATATAGGTGGCAATGCCTGTGTTGTAGAACATGTCAGTCGGCAGGGCAATGATGGCTTCGACCAGATCGCGTTCCAGCAGATAGCGTCGGATTTCCGACTCACCGCTTCCTGCACCACCAGTGAACAGCGGAGAGCCATTCAAAATGATGCCGATCCGAGAACCGCCTTTCTTGGGGTCACGCATTTTGGAAACCAGATGCAGCAGAAAGAGCAGCGAACCGTCGGACACCCGGGGCGTACCGGGGCCGAAGCGTCCGCCGTAGCCTTTGATTTTCTGCTCATCTTTGACGGCCTTTTCGATCTTCTTCCAGTCCACGCCGAAGGGCGGGTTGGAGAGCATGTAGTCGAAGGTTTCCGCGTAGAGCTTGTCGTCGGACAGCGTATTGCCCAGCTTGATGTTTTTGACGTCCTGCTCTTTGACCAGCATGTCGCCCTTGCAGATGGCATAGGATTCGGGGTTGAGTTCCTGCCCAAAGCCCACCAGTCGCGCCTGCGGGTTGAGTTCGTGCAGATACTCCATGCCTGCGGAGAGGAAGCCGCCTGTGCCTGCGGTGGGGTCGTAGATCGAGCGCACCACGCCCGGTTTCGTCAGTACGTCGTCATCCCCTGCAAATACCAGCGAGGTGGTCAGGCGGACAATATCGCGGGGCGTGAAGTGTTCCCCGGCGGTTTCGTTGGAGGATTCCGCAAAGCGGCGGATCAGCTCCTCAAAGATCAGGCCCATTTCATAGTTCGGCACGCTGGCGGGTGACAGATCGATATTGGCAAACTTATTGGCCACCACGTAGAGCAGGTTCGCTTCGTCCAGCTTTTCGATGAACTCCGAAAAGCGGAAGTGCTCAAAGATTTCGCGCGATGCAGGGCTGAACGACTGCACATAGGTTTCCAGATTGTCCAGCACCTGCGTTTCGCCCAGTGTGCTTAGATCCATCGGGGACGTGTTGTAGAAACTCAGCCCCGCCTTATTCAGCAGAATCTTATCCGCCGCATCGGGACTCATCTTCGCGCATCGTTCGACCTCTGCCAGCACCGTGGCCTTCGTAGGCTCCAGCACACACTCCAGACGTCTCAGCAAGGTGAAGGGCAGAATAATCCGCCCATACTGACTCTGTTTAAACTCACCCCGCAGCAAATCCGCCACCGACCAGATAAACGCAGGCAACCTCGAAAAATTCGTTTCCATACAACAACCGCCTCAAGTTGACAAAATTCACAAACATCTTAGAGGGAATTGATGCACTCGGCAAGCGGATCGGCGTGCCAATGCCTGATGTTCCGGGAGGGGTATTGCTTGCTTTGAATCGAGGGAAGTCGTGCACTTTTTTTATCAGCATGGAACTGTGCCCGTTTCTGTGCCCATCGGGCGAAAAGGTCGGCGTTTTGCAGGAGCACTCGTATAAACGTAAAAAGCTCCCTGTCAGAGTGTTGCGTCTGAACAGGGAGCTAAGATGGTGGTGGGGGATGGATTCGAACCATCGAACTCGTAGAGGGCAGATTTACAGTCTGCTGCGTTTGACCGCTCCGCAACCCCACCGTTTCCGTTGAAGGAGCGAACAACATACCCGAAAAATTCGGTTTGTCTACTGTCATTTTGCTAAAAAATCGCGTATTCCTTTTTCGCATATGAAGCCATTAACGAAACCTATTGTCTGTTGCGGATTTACGCCATGCGTGCAGCGAATCCTGGAGTTCAAAAAAATTGAAAAAGGCATGGTGAACCGCGCGTGCAACGTCACGGTCGGCATCGGCGGGAAGGGTGCGAATACCGCGCGAATGGTCCGTCAGCTGGGCGGGCATCCGGTGTTGATCGGTTTTGTCGGCGGGGCGAACGGCGAATTGCTGGAGCGGATGCTCGATGCCGAGGAGGTCGGCTATCGCCATGTGATCGTGGCCGGCGAGACCCGGATCTGCCAAACGCTGGTGGAGGCGGGCAATCCCGAAACCACGGAGTTGGTGGAGGAAATGCCGCCGCTGTCGCCGGATAATTGGGCGCACATGATGAAGCTGTTCGAATCCTTGGATCTGAAAGAGGCGGTTGTTCCGATCTCCGGGAAATTGCCTGCCGGCGCTCCGGTGGATGCCTATGCGCAAATCTGCCGACTGGTGCATGAACAAGGGGGCCGGGTGGTTATTGACGCGCCGGGGGAGCCCTTGCTTTTGGCGCTCGAGCATGAGCCCGTGATTGTGAAGATCAATGACGTCGAACTGCTGGCAACCATGGGCGGGGATGATTTGATGGGGGCTTGCCGCAACATGCTGAAGCTTGGGGCGCAGGCGGTATTGATTACCCGGGGCGGCAAGTCGGCCTTTTTCGTTGATGCGTCCCGGGCGCTGGAACTATTTCCGCCGAAAATCGCCGCGGTCAATCCCGTGGGAAGCGGGGACGCGGTGACGGCGGGGCTGGCGGTTGCGTTGAGCACCGGGGTCGCGATGGAACCGGCCTTGATCAACGGCATGGCCTGTGGCGCGGCAAACGCGCTCAACCTGCTGTCGGGGTATCTGGTGCCCGCCGACGTGGATCGGCTTCGCGGGGAAGTCCGCCTGGTCGCCCTCGATTAATCCCCTGTTTATGGGTCGATCGAACCGGATCGGACCTTCGCATACGGCGTCGTCGCGGCGCGCGCAACTCGCTATTCCCACGAACGGGCACGCATGTTGCTTTATTCACATTCTATTTTAAGCCCGGTCCTCCCGTCGAGGATGGGGGCACGCTCAAAGGGAGTTCATGTTGATGAAGAATATTAGTAAACGGAAACCGCTGGTTTTGGCCATCAGTCTGGTGATGGTCGTGGGGTTTCTTTCGACCTCGCTCATCAGCTACTACATTGCCCGCGCAACGA
>NZ_JBFJYW010000353.1:0-3502 GCF_041622395.1 Pontiella sp.
CCCAGCTCGGGGATTCGTAGTCCGCCCAATCGGTCTCCAGCACTTGCGCCGAACGCGTCCTCGGATCGATGATGGCGATGCGGTAGCGTCCGCCCGAGCGGGTGCAGAAGGTAATGTATCCGTTCTTGCCCCAGTCCGGCGCCACATTCTCCGACCCGGTGGTGGTGAGTCGCTGCGGAGTGCCGCCGTTCTTCGAAACGATGTAGATCTGGGGCTTGCCCGAACTGTCGGAAACATAGGCGATGTGGTTGCCGTCGGGCGACCAGCACGGGCTGGCTTCGTTGCCCATGCGGGTGCGGGTCAGCTTTTTCAGGCTGCCGGAGCGCAGGCTCATGACGTAGAGCTCCGGATTGCCGTCCTTGGAGAGGATCAGCGCCAGACTGTGTCCGTCCGGCGAGACGGCGCCCATGGCATTGAGCCCGCCAAAGGCGGCCAGCGGCTTTCGGTTTCCGGTCATGTAGATGTTCGGGAAGCCGCGCTTGTAGGAGGTGTAGACCAGGTTCTTGCCGTCCGGCGTCCAGTTGGAATCGACCACGATGCTGCCATCCTTCGTGACCTGCCGCATCACCTTTCCATCCATGTCGAACACATAGAGCTCCTTGCGGCCGCTCCGGTTTCCGACCACTGCAATCTTGCCCAAGGCCATGCCGCGCTTGCCCGTTACGGCAAAGACGATCTCGTCGGCCACCTTGTGCGCCAGCTCGCGGGCCGCAACCGCTTCGCCGGTGTAGGTCTTTCCCAGCACCCGCTCGCGCGTCGAAACCTTGTATACGGCAACCCCCGCCTTGATCTCGCCGCCGGCGACCACCTGCCCGGTCACGCTGATCGGCGCGGCGGAAGAGGTGACCTGGAAATAGCCCGAGCGGTTGAGGTCGGCCTTGAGCACGGCCAGAAACGTGCGCGACGCCGCATCGGAACCCGTCCGGTAGCCGGAGAGATTGATCCCGATCTCGCCCTGCCCCTGCTTGCTGACATCAATTACGCGCTGCCCCAGGGCCGTTCCCCCGGCCAACAGCGCCCCGGCTAGAAAGCTTTGTCTTTTCATCATGATATTCTCCAAATAAAGATACGCTAATCGATGATCCGGAACTGAACGACAATATTATCCAAGGGATAGCCCGTCGGGGGCTTTTTCGGCAATACCGTAACACTCAGAACGGCGGTCATCACCGTGGCATCGAACGCAGTATCGCCCGAAGTCCGGCTCAATCGGGAAGAAAGAATCCGCCCGCTTGAAGAGATCGAAATCGTCACCTCCGCGGGACGGACGCCCGGAGAAGCGGGTTGCACCCAGGCATTGTAGAAGATCGAATAGATATGCGCGTCGTAGGCCGAAATCTCATCCGGATTGCCCACCGGGCCGGGCGTCGCGGTTTTCGCCGGCGCCGTGGAAATATTCTTCAGCGCCTGCTCGATCTCCTTCTCCGTCACGGCGGGCTTCGTAACCTTGGGCGCAATCTCCTTGCCGATTTCAATGTCGTCGATCGGAGTCGGCTTCCACTTCTTTTCTTCCACCTTCTTGGGCGGATCCATCTTTACCGGCTCTTTTTTGATCGGCGTCAGCTGTGTTTTCTGCGGCGGGGGCGGCGGCTTCTCGACTTGCGGCTGCACGGACGGCGGTTCCACGGACGGCGGCTCCTCGGGTTGCTCGGCGACTTCCTGCACCTGCACGGCCGGCGCCGGCGAACCGAACTCGATGAAGGTCACGATTTCCGGCTTCGGCTTCGGCCGAAAGCAGCCTTTCAACAAGGCAAGCATCAGCACCCCCAACACGATCGCCACATGGACGCCCAGCACCTTCAGTGCAACTTTGCGCTCAAATGCGTTCATCTATCCACCCAACGATTCGATGATCCATCCCCTCACTCCCCCTGGGTGACCAGTGCCATCTTCGTGATGTTTGCGTCGTGCAGGATTTTCATGACATCGACCACTTCGCCGTAGGGCAGCTTGCGGTCGGCGCGGACGTAGATCGTCGTGGTCGGATCCGAGGATCCGATCTCCGCCATCGCCGCCCGCAGCTCGTCCTGCGATACCGGGACGTCGTCCAGATAGAGTTGCTTTGCAAAATTCAGGCTGATCGAGCGCGTCTTCGACTCCATCATGTCCGCCGCCTTGCCCTGGGGCAGGTTGATCGCGATGCCCTGCTCGATCAGCGGGAAGGTAATGATGAAGGTGATCAGCAGGATAAACGTCAAGTCCATCAGCGGCGTCATATTGATGTCGCTGATCGTGTTGAGAGAAACTAGACTGGTGCGTCTCGCCATCGCCTAACCTTCCCGCACATAGGTATTCTGGATCCCCGAGATGAATTCCTGGGCAAAGTTGTCCATCTGCACCGAAATCCGGCGGATGTGGGCCGAGAGCAAGTTGTAGCCGATCATCGACGGCAAGGCGACCAGCAAGCCGACGATCGTCGTCAGTAGCGCGCCCGAGATGCCCGGCGCAACGGCCGAGAGAGCGGCGGAGCCGGAAGCCGCCATGCCGCTGAAGGCATCCATCACCCCCCAGACGGTGCCGAGCAGGCCCAGGAACGGCGCGGCGCTCACCGCCGTGGCCAGCAGGCCCATTTGGTCCTCCAGATTCAAGGCCTCGTCGGCCACGTTGCGGTCGACCACGGTCCGAAGCGCTTCGAGTTGGTTCAAGGTCAGCACGCGGCCATACGCCGAATCCAGCTCGCCGAGCTGTTCGGGATAGATGCCGTGCGCCTGCAACTCCGTCTCCAGCGCATGGCACCCCTCCTTATAGATCGTATGGAGCGGCGAACCGGGAAATTCCTCTTCTTGCACATAGAGCGTGGTCGGATTCGCCCCGGTACGGAACGCAGACAGAAAATGTCTTGAGGAACGGCTCGCAAAGCTTAGCTGCATCCGCTTCGTCAGCATGATCGTCCAGGCGGCCGCTGAGCCGAGGAACAGGACGATCACAATCATCTTACCCGGTAGCGTACTGTCCGAAAAACCGCTCGCCATGTCGGCCAACGGCATCGAAATCAGCAATGAGTTGAATAATTCCATAGGTCGGTTATGTCCTTTTGCTCTAAATGAAAACTGCAAGCCGAAGATATTTGCAACACCCGCAAAAGCCAATGAAAAACAAAATGCGACCCGCGTAAATTTGTTCCGCGCAAACATGCCGACCGGCCGCGACACCATTTACACGGACTCTCCGCGGCCATTTGGAGGCACCCCGCCGCCTCTCCGCGAGCGCGCCCAGACGACTTGCGAACACGGGCCGCGCGAATCTCGGAGTTCGTGCAAGCGCAACGAGGTGCGCCAAGAAGCAGAGAAACGGCACTTGATCGGGGAAAAAACGAAACCCCCCGTTTCAAAACGGAGGGCTTTGCATGCAACCGAGCCGCAGCCGGTGCAATAAGAAGAAAAAAGTGGCGACCCCTACGGGACTCGAACCCGTGTTGCCAGGATGAAAACCTGGAGTCCTAGGCCACTAGACGAAGGGGTCGCTAGATGTTTTTCCGAAGCACCATTTAAAATGGCGACCC
>NZ_JBFJYW010000354.1:0-3497 GCF_041622395.1 Pontiella sp.
AGCTTTCGCAGGCGAAAGATCGCTGGATGTAGGACCCTTTCCAGCAAGAAGGAATAAGCCCTGTTTCAAGCCCTTGGCCTGAGCAGGGTTTTCTTTTGCCAAAACATAATGGACTCCTGCAGTGGCACGCGGTTAAACTTAATCTTTGTTTATAATCTCAACCTCTGAGCAAACTACATGTCTCCACCAAAAGTCAGCATTGCCATCCCGCTCTACAACTGCGCGTCGCATATTCGTGCAACGATCGACTCCGTCCTGGCCCAAACCTTCGGCGATTTCGAGCTGACGGTGATCGACGACCAATCGACGGACCACTCCTACCACATTGCGAGTTCCTACGACGACCCGCGCGTCCGCGTCGTGAAGAACATCGAACGGCAAGGCTTTTTCGGCAACTGGAACGCCTGCCTCGAGTTCATGACGGGCACCTACTGCAAGCTGTTGCCGCACGACGATCCCCTCGAACCCACCTGCCTGGAAAAGCAGGTCCAGGTGCTCGATCGGCACCCGGAGGTGGAACTGGTCCACAATGCGCGCAAGATCATCGACCCGGCCGGAAACATCCTGGCGACCCGGCGGGTGAAGGAAACCTCGGGAATCAAAGATTCCAACGAAAGCCTGCGGCAGATCGTCCGCTCCGGCACCAACCCGATCGGCGAACCGGCATCCGTTATGTTCCGCCGGACCACCAAGGACCGGATCGGCGGCTTCTGCGAGGCCGACATGTTTTCAATCGACGTGGAATACTGGTCGCGCCTGCTGGCCGAAGGCAAACGCTACTACATCGACGAAGTGCTCAGCTCGTTCCGCGTCTGGCCGGACTCCGCCTCGGTTCGCCTCTTCGGCAGCCAGTCGCGCTCGATGCGGGGCTTTTACCAACGCCTGCAAAAACGCTACCCCGAAGCCATCTCCCCGTCCGACGTCCGCATCGGCGCACTGAAGAGCAGTGCGCTCGAGCTTGCGCGCGGCGGATTCTATGTCTGGATGCGGTGGACCCAGCGGGGCGGACGCTAGCAGCCCCAACGGGATTGCCCGACACCGGATCGGCCTCCGCCTTTTAAGCGTCATAGAGTTTGTTATTAGGGACCGTGTTTGGCATGGTTTCATCTGTTTTTGCATTACTTATCAGGGGCCCCATGGGAAAAATCGACTATTCATCCACGCTTTGCAAAGCGTTATCTCAAATCGCAGACCATCCGCAGTTGCGGATCAAGCACCGACCCGTCCGCTACGAAAACGGCACGGTTCTGCCCGTGGAGATCACGGGCGTTTTCCCCGCCATCTCGGGCAAAGCCGAACTGACCGTCGACAAATTTCTCGGCGGCGGCTTCGCGGGCCAGGTCTACCGTTGCAAACTGACCGGACTCGAACTCCCTGCGGGCACCTTCATTCCGGGGCTGGAAAAGGATCAGCTCTACGCCATCAAGATCGTGATTCCGCCGAGCAGCTTTTCGCGCTGGTTCCGCAACACCACCTATTGGCTCGCCTTCCAGGGGCCGTTCAGCTCGCAGGTCAACCATGGCGCCTGCCGGGCCGGGCTGCTCTGGCAAAAGCTGGTGCGCCGCGCCGGCCTCGTCAAGTTCGGCCGCGAAACCGCCGTGAAGGATGCCTATGCCTCGTTCTGGGACGCCAACCTCAACGCCTACGGCGAAATCACCGAATGGGTCGAGGGCCGCATGTGGAACCTCGAAGCCGACGAGGACATTACCAAACGCTTCGACTGGCGAAACGTGCCGCTCGAAGAGACCGGCAGCCCGGAATACGTCGACAAGCGCCGCTTCATGCGCGACATGGTCGAGCTGATGCACGATATGGGCGCGCCCGAGTTTGCCCGGCAGTACGAGTGGTCGACCATGAAGAGCCAGCCCAACTGCATGAAACGCACCGACACGGCGGACGGCGGCCTCTGCGCGATCGACTTCCGCGCGGGGCTGGCCCTGCTGCCGTGGCTACCGATGAGCCCCGGCGATTTCAAGCTGATCTTCAACGGTCTCAAGCGCGGCGCGCTGGTTCAGTTCGACCGCTGCGACCTCGCGAAAATGGAAGCCTACGTCGCCGCCCACCCTGCGGTGTTCGCCGACGTCCAGCCGATGATCGACGAATTGAAGGTGCAGGACCGCGCCTACCGCCGCTCGTTGCTCGACATTACCCACCACGGCCTGCGCCCGCTCTTCGACAAGGAATTGAAACTCGATATCGTCAACGGCCTCGTCGAAGGCTACGTGGCCGACGACCTCGTCGACGAAGCCTTCGCCGAAAAGCTGCGTAAAGGCGGGCTGACCTTCTCGTTCTTCCATCTGATCGGCGCGGTTCCGCTCCTCGGCAAAATGATCCGCCAGCGCTGGGGCTCGGCCCATTTCCGCCAACACATGCTCGGCATTTTCACCAAGCCGGACTATTTCAAGACGGCTCTGAAGGCGCGCGCCGCGCACGACCTGATCGGCTGGCACCGCGCCGGACGCACCGACGAGGCCCGCACCCGCAAGCTGGCCGAAAAACCCGCCGCCTTCTTCCTGGAAAAGTTCACCATCGGCCGCCTGCCGATCGGCCTGCACCGTTTCTGCATCCGCCCGTCCATCGCCTGGAACGGCATCGTCGCCTTCTTCAAATTCATCTACGACTTCGCCAAAGACGAGGCCTTCCGTGAAAAGTGGTTCCTCGACCAAGTGGCCGAAGGCGAGGCCGACGGCATGCTCACCAAAGAGGAGCACGACCACATCGTCTCCATCATCAAGGAGCCGTACATCGTCAAATATCTCAAGAGCATGGCGGTCCACTTCTGCACCATCCCGGTTACGCAGATCGTGAGCGTCATCACGGGGGCATTCGTCGCGGCGTACGTCTACCACCAAACGGGCGACAAATCCGACGCGTCGTTGGCTTTCGCGGGAATCGTCGCCCTCTTCCAGGTCACCCCGGTCTCGCCCGGCTCGCTTTGCCGCGGGTTCTACGTGGTCTATCTGATGATCCGCGAGCGCAACTGGCGCGACTACCTCGTGGCGGCGCCGCTCTCGTTCGTGAAATACATCGGCTACCTCGCCTTCCCGTTGCAGATGACGACCACCTACCCGCATCTTGCGCGCTTTCTCGTGAGCCGCCGTGCCACCTCCGTGGTGCACATCATTCCGGTCTTCGGCGAGCATGGCGCCTTGCTGGAGCACTGGGTGTTCGACCTGTTCTTCAACATTCCGCAGATCATGGGCCGCCACACCCGCGGACTGCTCACGACCTGGATGGTGCTCGGCATCGCCGTGCTCGGCCCGCTGCTCGCCATCGCCGATACGCCGAAAGGCATCGTCGGCCTCTCGATCGCGCTGGTCGCCGTCTTCATCTGTCCGCGGCTGGTCTTCTACCCGATCCTTAGCCGCAACAAAAAGCAGGCGACCTAACTGACCCAATAAAAAACGCCGAATCCCGGAAGGATTCGGCGTTTTTCTTTTGCTCAGGGAAGATGGAACCTACGCGTCTTCGAAGAGCCAGGTGGAGAGATAGCGCTC
>NZ_JBFJYW010000355.1:0-3492 GCF_041622395.1 Pontiella sp.
CGTTTCGATCTTGGCCGGGATCGGCGCGGGGTTGCTGATCGGCTGGCTGTTGCTGAAGCTGTTCGAACGGTTTAATCCGCGGGCAACCAAGCGGGCCATGATCGTGATCGGCGTGTCGATCCTGCTGGTACGCGTCCAAGGGTTGTTGGAGACCATCAACATTCCGTTCGCGGCGTTGCTGGCGGTGATGGCTACCGGATTCATTATTTTGGAAAAACGCGAACACGTGGCCCACGAAATTTCATCGAAGCTGGGCAAGCTGTGGGTTTTTGCCTCGATCATGCTGTTCACGCTGGTGGGGGCAAAGGTGGACATCTCGCTGGCGTGGAAAACCGGATTGGCCGGCCTGGGCTTGGTTCTGTGCGGCTTGGTGGCCCGCAGCGCGGGGGTGTTGCTTTCGTTGGTCCGCAGTCCGCTGAATGGGCGCGAACGCTTTTTTGCAGTGGTTTCGTATTGGCCGAAGGCCACGGTGCAGGCGGCCATGGGGGCGGTGCCGCTGGCTTCGATGATGGAGAACGGCATGGAAACCGCCCCGGGTGAGATCATCCTGGCCGTTGCCGTGATGAGCATCGTCTTCACCGCGCCGCTCGGCGCGCTGGCCATCAAGCTCGTGGGCGAACGCGTCCTCGAACCCGATGCCGGCGCCTATGCGGCGCTGGATGTCGAGGCGGAGAGCCGATGAGCCCTAGTAGTAGCCGTAGGGCGAAGGAATGCCGTATTCATGGATCGGCACCTTCTCGCCGAACAGCACGATCAGGGTCAGCAACAGGGCCAGAACCGCGATAATGGACACGATGCCCCAAAAACTTTTCTCGTGCAAAACATGCATGAAGCTATGGCTCATTCGCGCCCCTTCGTCGTGCATGACATGCATCCAATGTTTGACTGTGGAATCCGTATGCATTTTGTCCTCCTTTCCGATGATGTTGGACAGGAATGGGATGCGGTTGTTCACTTTCGGGCCGCGGTTCGGTGCTACAATTTTGGAGCATGGATCCGGCCGGATTCCGCCGCGCCCGGATGGGCAGGAAATCCTCTGTTTTCGCGGTCTCGGCGGTATTTTTGCACCTTATTGGCTTGAAAACTCCCCTTGTGAAGGTAGTTTGTTACGAATTGCATTAGTTGCTCGTCTGGCTAGGCTTGGGTAGGCGATAAATCGTGGGAGCGGCAGGTAGGGCTGCTCAATAGTATTTGAGATCGTGTTATGAGGGGTAGTTTATGAAGTTTTACCACCGTATTGGCGGAAACCGAATTCATACGGCCATGCTTGCCTTCGCCTTGGTTGCCGGCGTTGCTTCGGCCCAGAATTATGGGACCGAGGGCATTTCCGATGTGGTTGCAAGCGCCGACCGCTTGCTGCAACGTGGCGATTATGGCGCCGCGATTCCTGCCCTGAAGGAAGTGATTCGCCGTACCGAGTCGCTGACCGACCCGCAAGGCAGAGACACCTGCCAGACCTGCCGGTTCCAGCTGGCCCGTTGCTATTATCGGCAGGGGGATATCCCCGCCGGCATGAAGCTGATCGAAACCTATCTCGAGAACGAGCCGCGCGGTAAGGAAAAGCTGGCGTTGCGCATGATGGCGCAGGGGTTTTTCGAGAAGCAGGAGTGGGGGAAGATCGAAGAGATCGCCAACCGCATCCTGAGTCTTCGCGACAAGGAACCCGAAGATGTCTATAACGCCAATTTGCTGCTCGGACAGGCCCTGTTCCGCCAGAACAAATGGAAAGAGTGCGTCAAGCCCTTGAGCTACGCCGCCAGCCACGCCGACGAGGAGCGCGTCTCGTCGCTTTGCCAGATCATGGTTGTCCGCGCGCTCGTGGAGGACAAAAACTGGCGCGAGCTGTTCGGGTGGATCCCCCGGATCTACCGCACCGATTCCAAATACGATATCACCCTCAACCTTACCTTGATGAAAGCGGGCAAATCGCTCTACGAAGACGGGGACGAGGACGATCTCCTCAACGCCCTGTTGCTCTACCGCATGGTGTTGCCGCGCGAAAAGATGATTAAATTCGCCGAACAACGGGTCGCCAACCTGACCCGTAAACTCGACGAGGGCAAGACGGCCGGCAGTCTGCTGGATGCGGATATCAAGGAGCGCCAAACCGAGATCGACGACATCCGCGAATCGATGAAGACCCTGGGCGAGCTGCCGCCCTACGAAGATGAGGTCACCTTCCGCATCGGACAGATCTACGCCGAGGTGAAACGCTATTGGGAAGGGTATGTGCTTTTCGACAAGCTCTATCGCCAGGACCGCAAGAGCCAGATCGGCGAAGCCTCGATGCTCCAGTCCGTTCTGATCCTCTACGATGTGCAGGAAATCCAGCGCGCGGAAGAGCGCATTCTGCTCTATCTCGACGAACGTCCCGACGGCCAGTTTGCCCGCACGTTGCTTTCGATGATGGTGCGCGACAATCTGATCAAAGGCAACTTCACGCGGGTCATTGAGCTCCAGCCCTATTTGGACGGGATGCCGCCCACCACCGATCGCGACGAGCTGGACCTGCAGGCCGATTTGCACTACATGCTCGCCTTTGGCTATTTCCAGACCAAGGACTATAAGACCGCCGGGGTCCAGTTCGCGACCATCGTGAGGGATTTCCCCCAAAGTAGCCACTTCCACGATTCCCGCTACTACCGCGGCATGACCCATATGCTGCAGGCCGACTACGCCAGTGCCTTGGACGACTTCCAGACTTACCAAAAAAACAACGAATACGGCGAATATTTCGCCTCCGCCATGTTCCGCGAGGGCGTCTGCCTCTTCGGCCTGGAACGGATTCCCGAGTCCGAAGCGGTCTTCACCAAGTTCATCGAAGCCTATCCCGACGACCAACTCGTTTCCGAAGCGTACTCGATGCGCGGCGACATCGAGGCGGCCAAGGAAGCGTCCAATAAAGATCCCTACACGCTCGATCGTTCGCTGGCCGACTACCGCAAGGGGATCGACAAGGCCTCCACCGATCTGCAGGCCGCCTACCCGGCTTTCAAGGCCGCCGAGGTTTACAAGCTCGAGGGCAAGTGGCAGGAAATCATCGATCTGATGAACTACTACATGGACCGCTGGGAAGAAAAGGCCGACGTGGCCGAAGCCGTCTTCTGGATCGGCCAGTCCCAGATCGAGCTGGGCCAGGTGTCCGATGCCGTCACCGCCTATCTTTCGGCCATCGAACGCTTCGGCGACGATCCGTCCAAGCAGGGGGTCGACAAGATCATGCTGGAGTTGGTCAAGGTCGCCGATTTCCACCTTTCCGAAGAAGATCGCGAAGGGCTGGCCCTCAAGATCAAGCTTCAACTCACCAGTGTCGACCCGCGGATGAAAGTGCTTCGTCTGCGCCTGCGGATCACCCAGGCCATGCTGCTGGGCGACGAAGCAACGGAGGCCCTCGGCGCCGAGTTGCTCGATTCCAAACTGGAGCTCGATCTCGCGTCCCCGGCCGCGCTGGCGTTGATGTGCGATGCGGCGGTCGCCACGGGCAATACGGGC
>NZ_JBFJYW010000356.1:0-3469 GCF_041622395.1 Pontiella sp.
ACATGAGCTACCTCGTCGCCCGCCCCGAAGGCGAAACGCTGCTCACCTCCCCGGTCATTCCGGCGGAGGACAACCTGCTCCGGATCGCCTCGACCGGATCGCTCGACAAAACCGGGAACCTCGAAGGCCGCAGCACGCTGCTGTTCGAGGGCATCAACGACACCGTCTACCGCGGCTATTTCTCCAAGATCAAGCCCGAAGAGCGCCGCCGCTTCTTCGAAGGGCAGATTAAAAGCTCGATGCCCACCGCCGAGCTGCAATCCGTCGAAATCCTCCCCAAGGAACTGCGCGACACCTCGCAACCGCTCACCATCGAACTCACCTATACCGCCGACAACCTGTTGATCGAAGGCGAGCAAAACAAAATGCTCAACCTGCCGCGCCTCGGCGGATCGATGGGATACGCCAACTTCCTCATCGGCCAGACCGGCCTCGAAAAACGCAAGTATCCGCTCTTCAACCGCATCACCGCCGGCATCCGCGAAACGCTTGAACTCAAGGTGCCGTCCGACATCGGCTCCATCAACATCCCCGATTACCAAACGATCGATTCCGACGAGATGACCTGGAAGGTCGAAGTCGGCCAGGCGGCGGGCCGGCTGACCGCCACCAACACCTTCCTGCTCAACACCGTCGAGTTCAGCCCGGAGCAATATCTGGCGCTGAAGCAAAACCTCAAGGAGATCGAATACAACCTGCGCAAGAAACTGATCCTCGACCGGCCCGCGGAGCTTCCCGCCGCCGACTCCGACGTGCGCGTGCTCGCCTCCGACACCCGCATCGAACTCGAAAGCCCGTCGCGCTGGAAACAGACCTCGCGCTCGAAACTCGAGATTCTCTCCTATGCCGGCAAGAAGGACCATTCCGAGATCAAGCTCTCCTACAACCCGGCCTGGCAAACCATCAAGCTGACCCACGCGAAGGTCACGCAGGCCGACGGCACCAGCAAGGAGCTCGGCGAAGACGAACTCAATTTGATGGACGCCAGCTGGGTCGCCTCGGCACCGCGCTACCCTGCCTCCAAGATCCTCGTGGCCAACCTGCCCGGCGTCGAAGTCGGCAGCGTGCTCGAATACGAATATGTCTCCACCGTCGACGGCAAGCCGTTCTTCTCCACCAGCCAGACCTTCAACGGCCTCGAACCCGTCGAAAGCACCACCTTCACCCTCAGCGCCCCCGAAGCGCTCGGTCTCAAGATCCGCAGCACGGGCATCGCGGAAACCACGACGGCTTCCGGCGGCACGGTCACCCATACCTGGACCGCCACCAACCTGCCGCCGGTCAAACTCGAGGAAGCCCTGCCCCCGTGGCACACCTTCAACCCCTCGGTCTTCGTTTCCGCCGGAAACTGGAAAACCTATGGCAACGACGTGCGCGACCGCCTGCTGGCCGCCGCCAAAGACCAACCCGAGACCGAAGCCCTGGCCCGGGAACTCACCTACGGCATGCGCAGCGACCGCCAAAAGGCCATCGCCATCCGCAACTGGATGGCCGAGAACCTGCGCGCCGCCGGCCCCGGGCTGACCGAGCTGCCGCTCTCCGCCATCACCCCCGCCGACCAAACCTTGACCGACCGCTACGGCAACAACCCCGACCGCATGGTCGTGCTCTACGCCCTGCTCAAGGCCGCCAAGCTCAAACCCGAGTTCATCCTTTCCGGCGGCATCCCCTTCATTCCCGAAGCCGCCGAACCGCTGCTGGAGATTCCTTCGCGCACCTCGTTCAACGCCGTGCTGGTCAAGTTGAACGTCGAGGGCGAGACCCTCTACATGAGCGGTTCCTCGCAGTATGCCGAACTCGGCGCCTCCGCCTTCGACCGCCGCACCATGCTCGACCTCGACCACGGCGCGATCGACCGCATCCAAGTCCCCCCGGGCAAGGACGACCGCACCCGAATCGCCTACGAAATCAGCATCGCCGCCAACGGCCAGATCGGCCTGACCAAGAGCACCGTCATGCAGGGAACCGCCTTCGAAAGCTTCCACCAGGGCTATGCGGAAGTCACCCCCGAAAAGCTGCGCCGCCACTACCTCGAGCTCGTCTCCGGCGTCTCGCAGTCGGCCAAGGCCGCCTCGCAGCTGATCACCGACTACGAAACCTATCCCGGAAAAATGGAATATTCGGTCGTGGCCGACCGCTACGCCGTGGCGGATGGCGACTATCTCTATCTCACCGTTCCCGGCGGCCTCGGCGGACTGCTGAAATACCGCTCCAACGAACGCACCCTGCCGCTCGCATGGAACAACTACATCGACTCCGTCACCGAATACAACATCGTCCTGCCCGATGGGTACGAGCCCGTCATCCTGCCCAAAAACTTTTCGTGGCAAGCCCCGGAGGGGGCCGGCATGGTCGAGATCGCCGTCGAGTATTCCCAACGCGCCAACGCCATCCGCATGGTCCAGATGGCCGACCTCAAGCCCGCCATCATTCCGGCCGAAGCCTTCCCGGACATCATCAAGGCCTCCAAGCAACTCGCCCACCCCGACATGCGCACCATCCTCCTCAAAAAGAAACCTTAGGGTTGTAATGTAAACCCTTCCTGGCCGAACCCCTTGAACCACGGAGGGTTTATCATGAATGCAGAATGGATACTGTGCGCGGCGTTGATCGCCGTTCCGGCGATGGGCGAAGCCTATGAGAAAGCATTTGCGGCAACGGAGGCCGGAAAAACGGAAGTGAAGGTCATCCCGCAAAGAACGCTGATCATGGCGCAGCACGAAGCGGGCTATTTCGAGCAGAACAATGATTTGTTCGGGCGACTCTTCCGCTACATCAAGGCGAATGACGTTGCAATGACCGTTCCGGTCAAGGCCGACATCGACCCCGGAAAAATGTATTTCTACATCGGGACGAAGGATCTCGAGAAGGACCTTGCGAGCACCGGCGAAGTTCGGGTAATGATCGAGCCGGAGCGAACCGTGATGAGTTTGGGCGTGCGCGGCGGATATTCCGAAAAGAATTACCGGCAAGCCCGCGAGCGTCTGCTGGATACGCTGGCCGCATCCAAAGAGTGGAAAAAGTGCGGCGAGGAGTATGCGGTTTTCTGGAACTCGCCCTTTGTGCCGGCGTTCTTGAAGAAGTTCGAGGTACATGTCCCGGTGGAACCGATGGAAGGAAGCAAGAAAGAATAAGCGCGATGAATCTACACTGGCTGCAGCACGTCCCGTTCGAGGGACTCGGAACGATCGAACAATGGGCCGCCGACCACGGGGCCGAAATCACCTGCACCCGGCTCTACGCCGGCGACGCGCTTCCTGATCTAAATAGCTTCGACCGGTTGGTCGTCATGGGCGGGCCGATGGGCATCCACGACCACGGCGAGCATCCGTGGCTCGTCGAGGAAAAGCGCTTCATCAAGCAGGCCATCGATGCGAACAAAACCGTCGTCGGCATCTGCCTCGGCGCGCAGCTGATGGCGGATGCGCTGGGCGCCGAGGTCTATCCCGGCCCGCACAAGGAGATCGGC